>JAURYC010000134.1 GCA_030654105.1 Deltaproteobacteria bacterium | reverse complement strand
GCAAAGGGAATTTAAGGGTTGTTCCCAAAGACCGAATATGAACAGGCAAAGACCAACCGGCGTACTCCATGTATTTTGCATGCTTCCAGAAGGTAAAGGGTACCTCGAATGTTCACAACTGCGTATAAAAGCGGGTTCTGGATGGAAGGACGAACTCCGGCCCGGGCAGCGAGGTGGGCCACAATTTCAATTTTTTTTTCGCAAAAAACTTTTTCCAGGATTCCTTCATCCCGCAGGTCGCCTTCTACCAAGAGAAACTTTGGGTTTTGAAGGGCGCGGGTCAGGTTTCGCCGTTTCAAAGCAGGGTCGTAAAAATTATCGAAATTATCTAAACCAATGACCCGGTTTCCCTCGGCCAGCAGGCGTTCCACCAAATAAGAACCGATAAAACCCGCGCCGCCAGTGACTAAAAAAATCATAAACTTTCCTCTTTAACTTCATCCCCCTACTCTCCCACCCTCAGAGGGGGGAAAGGAAGGGAAACATATTCTAACTTCTCCAATTTAATTCCATGAATATCTCCCGTTGTAGCCGATGGAAGGGCTCCCACCTCCCGAACCCTAACACCATAACACCCCCCATGGCGATTACAGCCTGAAAAGCCCGGTCGCTGGTCCAGGGCTTGCCGAAGTGGGACAGCCTCGTTATCACTTTCTTGCCTTGAGAATACTCTTTGAAAAAGAAACATATTTGCTGCCCATAAAATTAAAAAAGGCCCCCGCTAAAATTCCTAAAATGCTGGAAAAAATATACCAGGGCCTCTTCCCCATCTGAGCATATTCAATTAATAAGTGCATGATACCGATACGGACGCCGAACCCTATCAAGCAGAGCATGACGAAAGAAATGTATCCATAATAAGCCCTTTCCTTTGGACCGACTTGAAATATCCGGATCCGATTAAGATTATAATTCCAACTAACGGCAATAAGAAAAGCGAAAAGGGCTGCAAAACGTGGATCAAAAGATAATAATTCTACGAGACTCACTAGAACACTCGTATCGACCAATAGACCCGAAAGCCCGACAAGGCAAAATTTTATAAACTGAATAATATGCGGGTATTTGTAACCATAAAGTCTCCATAGATGCAATAGATATTCTTTCTTTACCTTTGAATCTAACTTACTCGTACCGAACTGTCTGTCGCTAAAAACAATGGGTATTTCTTGCAATCGAGAATTAGTTTTTACAACAACTTCAAGAACTATCTTCCAACCTATTGGATCAAGTTTTATACCCTCGAGTATGTCTTTTCTTACGGCCATAAAACCACCAGTAGGATCTGAAAGTTTTACTAGCCCTCTTGCAAGAAACCCTGATGCTCTACTTATAATTTTTCTCCTTAAAGACCAATTTTTACAACCTCCTCCGGATATATACCTACTCCCTACGGTTATATCGCATTGCCCGTGAATAATCGGGTTTATCATTTCCGGAATTTTCTCAATGGGGTGACTCAAGTCAGCATCCATTACTAAACATATATTCCCCTTGGCTAATTCAAAACCCTTTATTACCGCTGTTGCAAGTCCTCTTTCATTTTTGCGTACATGCACTTTAACAGGATATTCATTCGCTAATGATTGGGCCACATAGGCGGTACCATCAACAGAATCGTCATCTATTACCAATATTTCACCCGTGATGCCTTCATCTTTAAGAATTTGAGAAATTTTTGGGATAATTTTTTTTACATTCTCATTTTCATTATAAGTAGGTAAAATAATAGATAATTCCATATCAAAGTCTTTTGAAAAAATTTTTTAAATCGTTATTTCTTTTAATGGAAAAAGGTCTATGTTTTTAAATTAAGCTACTGACTCACCGCATCAGTAATCGGATGAGTATAAGCCGCAAGAACCTACTTCTCATTGGGCATTTTTCAATCTACATTCCACCATGGGTAAGTTCCCCAATCACCTCAATATGATAAGTCTGCGGAAACATGTCCAAAGGCTGAATTCGCTTAACATTATAACCCAGGGCGATCAGTCGGGTCAGGTCTCGGGCCAGGGTCGGTTGTTCACAAGAGACATACAGGATCTTGGGGGGACGGAGAGATGCCAATAGATCGAGAGTACCGCGGGCCCCGGACCGTGGCGGATCCAAAACCACCACATCCACCGAATCGATTTCTCTTAAAACCAACTTGATTCCTTCTTCTGCGCTGGCCGCGATAAATTGGCAATTGGGGAGGTTGTTCTTCCGCGCATTCTCTGCCGCATGTTCAATGGCTTGCGGGTCCTGATCTATGCCCCAGACCTTCCAGGCCCGTTGGGCCAGAGGAAGGGTCAAGTTACCCGACCCGCAAAAAAGGTCGAGTACCCTTTCCTGACCCGTGAGACCCGCCCATTCCACGACCTTCCGCATCAGGTTCCAGTTTTGGTAAGGATTAACTTGAAAGAAAGATTCCCCACTGGTCTGGATATGGAGCTTCTTCTTCCCCAATAATTCCGGCCAGTCATAGAAGAGAGTCCATTCGCCCCAGGAGATTTTTTGCTTCCCCTTGACGATCATGCCTTTTACTCCTGAAATCCTTTGGCCGATCTCTTCCAGCATCTTGGGGCGGCATGACGCCTCGATGCGCAGGCTGACTACGCCCTTGCCTTCATCCGGGCTTACTTGAATTTCTACCCCCTTGATGGGAACCTTGCTTCTTTCGCCCATCCAGTTACGCAGTCCTTCGAGAATCCCGTTGACCAAAGGATGAAGGAGAGGACATTCCTGAACTTCCACTACCCGGTGGGTCCTCCAAGCATAGAAACCAAGGACTGCTCTTCCTGCGCTCATCCCTACTTTAAGCTGCGCTCGAATGCGGTACCTTCGATCCTGAGGGGAGGGGATGACTGTAAGTACTTCAAAAGTCCCTTTCCGGATCAGACGGTGTAGCGTATCTTTCAATGTTTCTTCTTTCAGTTTCAATTGTTCCGGGTAAGGAAGGTGTTGGTATTGGCAGCCACCGCATTTTCCAAAGAGGTCGCAGAAAGGCTTTACGCGCAAAGGAGAATTTCGCTCAATATTCTTCAGGACTGCTTCGATATAATCTTTTCTCTCCCGTACCACCTCCACCTGCACCTTTTCCCCCGGGGCCGTGAAAGGGACGAAGACCACTTTCCCGTTAACCCGCCCCATCCCTCGGCCGCCATAAACCATCTTTTCAATTTCCACAGTAAGAGAACGGCTCATCTTTTATATCTACTTGCCACAGAGGTCACAGAGACCACATAGGATTAAATGAAATATAACAAATTCTGCATTGCCCATAAGGACACTGAAGTATCAAAAATTGCAAACCGGATTTTTTCTTATGATCAAACCGGTAAATATTTTATTTCCATTCCGTATTTTGATTGTTGGATTTTATTTTATCTCTGTGCTCTCTGTGCTCTCTGTGTTCTCTGTGGAAAAAAATTTAGGGTCTTTTGCCTTGCAGGCCCTTAAAGCCTGTGCATTTCCAGATCGGGTGAGTCCGGATCGGAGAAGAATTGCGCCGGACAATTAGAGGTTCTAATTTTTCACAGGAATCAAAAAGTGATTCCAGACCTTGGGGTAGCTCGTTTTCCCCCTCAGTAAAAAAGATCGCCTGGCTGCCGACGGGTGGTGCATTGACCCTTGAAAGACTGTTGATTCGCTGGGGATTGTCCCATAGGTAGACGCGATATTTCCCCTGGGTATAGAACATCCCCTCGCCCCCTAATTGGTACCGCGGGGCCAGGAGAAAAATATCTCTTTCTCGTTCCATCGATCGGGCTATCTCTTTGATCCTTTCTCCAAGAATGCGCCATCCATAAAGCTGGCTCGTAGGGTCCTTCTTGGCCTTGATGGGGACTACAGGATAAATGGGTTGGAGGTGGGCCAAAAATGTAAACAGCAAAGCGGTCAAACCTGCTGCCCAAGCAAACCCTTTTTGGGCTTTTCTCCATTTCGGCCACTCCTCGCTAACAATTCCAGCCAAAGCGATAACAGCGGAAAAGTACGCCAGGGCCGGCCAGTTGGCCTCCACTTTTGATCCAAGGCTCGTGACGGCAAAGAACAGCAGAATCGGGGCAGATGTCCAGAAGAGTAAAAGAAGATTCTTTTTCTGCTGCCGAAACCCTTCGATCCCGCTCTTAGCCATTGCCCAGATCACCGCCAGGAACATCAGCGGCGATACCAACCCGGCTTGCCCGGCCCAATATTCCCCGAAATATTTTAGCCCGGCGATTTTTTTTATTTCCAACCCATGGGAGATCTGGAAACGAAAGGAAACCCAATCATGTTGGGCATTCCAAAAAATAACCGGGGAGAATACCAACAGTCCGAGCAGCAGCGCCAGGTAAGGATCTTTGCGCCAGAGCCACTCTCTTCCTTCCTTGGAAGAAAACAAGAAACCCAAGATACACGGCGCCAGGAGGACCATGGTGTATTTGGAGAACAGACCAAGCCCGAAGGAAAGGCCCGTCAGATACCACCAATAGCGCCTGCTGGAACCAACGGCCTTATAAACGCAAAATATTGCCAGGGCCCAAAATAAACCCTGGGGCCCATCCGGGGTAACAATCACGGCGCCGGTAGATGCGAGCAAGCTGAAGTTCATCAATAGGGCCGAGTAGAAACCTGCCCGCTCGTTGCCGAACATCTTCGTTCCCATGCGGTACAAAAGGACGGTCAGCAGAGCTCCGATAAACACCCATCCCAGTCGGACGCCAAACTCGCCCTGTCCTCCGATGGCCGTGAATCCTCGGATCAAAAAACCAACCATCGGCGGGTGATCATAGTAACCCCACTGTAGATTCCGTGACCAGGTATAATAATAGGCCTCATCCGGCGCCAGCTCCACCCATTGAATATAAAACAGGCGGAAAATCGTTGTGGCTATAAGCAATATAAAGAAAGCTTTTTGATATTTCTTCTCAGAGTCACTCCTGGCAATGGTTTCCGGCATTATTTTCCTAATCTTTCCTCGCCTGCGCCTTCTTCCCCAGCTAAAATCCCAGGGCAAACATCAGGGCAGACCTAAGCTCTAACATCTTTTTTGGGCTTAATGTTGTAATTAAAGGTCCGATTTTACTCTTGGAAACCGTCTGGAGGTGGTCCAGATTCACAGCGCAATCCCGGGGCATGCCCTCCTCCTTTGTCAATAAAACTTCTGAAGGGATTTCCCGAATGGTGGAGGTGATCGGAGCGATTGTAACCTCCTCCAGATATTCCAAGACGGAATCCCGGGTGAGAACCACAACCGGACGATTTTTATCGGGCCGGGGAAATTTATACCAGCGAACTTCGCCCCTTTTCATGGCTCCACCCAGGCCTGTTCTGGCTCCCAGTCACCAAACTCATGCGCTTGGACTGGTTTTCTTCTGTAGCCTTCCCGATGTTTTCGTTCCAATTCCAGGACTCGATTTCTTTTTACGGCGGCCCGCAAGGCATCCCTCGCAAATGAAGAACGGGTCGTCCCAAGCTGTTTGACAACCTTATCCACGACTTTAATGAGATCTTCATCCAGGGTCATTTGCACGGTTTTCATAAACACCTCCCCAATAATTCAATAGGGATTTTTATAGCTATGATAATCCACATAGCTATAAAACTCAAAGAATTTTTTATTCATCGGCATATGTTTATGAGATTGGGCTCCCTAAATCCGCATATCCATTTTAAATTCGAAATATCCATTTAACCCAGAAATAAGCGCGCATGTCGTTGGGAAATTGTTTGGTTTCCATGGGTATTAGGTGTAAAATAATATAATTCTGAAAAGATCATCTTTTTCAGCGGAAGATATCTTTCATGGTCAAACCTCAAATCAATGCCTTCATGAGAATTATTGGAATCCCGTTGGCGTATTACCTTATCCGCTTCTACCTTTCGCTGGTTCGGATTCGGGTTGTCAATGAGGACACCCTTTTAAACCACCTGAAAAACGGTGGAAAAGCCATCGGTGCTTTTTGGCATCAACGCTTTTTCGGGGCTATTGGTTATGCCAAAAAGTTCAGTACCCTTGCCCCTTCTGTCATCATCAGCCAGAGCCGGGATGGAGAAATGATCGCCCAAATAGCCATGCGCCTTGGTTTTCGCCCTGTTCGGGGATCCAGTTCCCGCGGGGGGAAGGAAGCTCTCGCCGCTATAATCGAAGACCTGGCACTTAATCCCATCGCTGTTCATGCAGTCGACGGCCCCCAAGGACCGAAGGGTGTTGTAAAGGCAGGGCTGATTCGGATGGCCCAATTATCCCGAGCGGCCATTTTCCCGGTGTACATTTCCGTAGATCGTGCCTGGATCACGCACAGTTGGGACCGGTTCTTGATCCCTAAACCCTTCAGCCGGATTCTCATTCGGTGGGAAGACCCAATCTTTGTTCCGGAAGATATGGATTCGGCAACATTCGAAGCCATCCGGTTGGATCTTGAGAGTAAGATGGTTCAAGGCTATGCGCAGGATGACCGAAACTGGGGATGGGAAAGGCCTTTATGATGGCTTGGAGCCCAAAAAATAATCTTCTTCTGCAGGGTAAGGAAAGTTCTTCCATATTCCCTCACTAAGGCAACAGGTTCCTCTCTCTCAGATCAAGCGGATGCCAGCAAGGGACGCACTTCACGTGCCACCTGGTCGGACAACGCATCTTCGGCAACATCCATATCATACCGACTTTGCAGGTTTATCCAATAGCGCGGGTTTTGCCCGAAATAGCGCCCCAGACGCAAGGCAATCTCCGCTGTTACCGGACGTTTACCATTCACAATATGATTGATACGCATAGCGGGCACGCCTAACTCCCGGGCGAGTCGGTATTGTGACAATTTTAACTCGCCAAGCAACTCTTTTAGATATACCCCAGGGTGTACTGGAGAAATACGCTTTTTGTTCATGCCGACCTCCTCAGTGATAATCAACGATTTCGACCTGTTCTGCATTCCCATTGCGCCATTCAAAACAAATACGCCACTGATCGTTAATGCGAATGCCCCATTGCCCTTTACGTTCTCCCTTCAAAGCCTCAAGTCGGTTTGATGGCGGTAGACCCAAATCTTCAAGCTGAGTTGCCGCATCAATCGCATTATGCTTCATAAAGGCACGCTGCTGGATGTCGTGTTTTAACAAGGGCTGAGCGGCGGCATTATATGTATATGTTAAGCCCCGACCGGGCTGTCAACTTATAATTTTATGGACGTCCCCCAGTTCCCAGATAGGTCTCCTAAACGAGTGACAAAGTCTTTCCGGTCCTGGGTATCCCGAAAGATCCCCTTGCCTTCGATTCCTCGAATCATCACATGGTGCAGGGTTCCAGGAGCGTCTAATCGGGCTTGACGAGGCATGGCTCTCTTCTATCAAAATTACCACTCAAATGTAAAGTACATATTTTCCACTACGTCCCGAAAGCGCCCGGGAGGGGCATGTTCCGGGTCGCTCCTTCCCTGGACCTGAAAAAGCTGGAGGCGATTTTCCGGCATAAGGTCTTCAAGATGCTTCTGGCCAAAGGGAGAATTACCAGAGACCTGATCGCCATGCTCTCCAACTGGCGTCATTCCGGATTCCAGGTCTTCTGCGGTCAGCGTTTATTTCCCCAGGATGAGACAGCCATGGAAAACCTGGCCCGGTACATCATCCGGGCTTCCTTCTCCCAGGAACGGATGCGGTATCTCGCAGAACCCTCAAAAGTTGTTTACCGGGCGAAAGACGGAACCGAGGAAAAGGTCTTCGATGCCCCCGTATCAAGTACGGGGCAGGCTCTGGAGTGGCTGGTCCCGCCTCTGGCGGGATGTTCCCACATCCCGGACAAGGGGGAGTCCCGCCGATGGCGGGAGTCCGGTGTTATGGTTACTACAGTCCCGCGTTTCGCGGGATCTCCCGGGGAAAGCGAAAAGAAATCGAAGACGACGGGGTCCCCTGCATCCTGGAAGCCGATAAAAGTTCGAAGGAATACCGGAATAACTGGGCGCGTTTGATACAGAAGATCGGAGCCTGTCCCCGACTTGATCGGGGGAGGTCGATCCCCTGACCTGCCCCGTAGAATAATACCGACCAGAGAGTGTTACCTGCCCGTGATTAAGAAGAAAATGTTTGATAGGAAGTCGAAATAGTCCTTCACTATTCAACGGGGCCTGTCCGAAGTGTCGGGGAACCATGCGGATCATCAGCTTCATCGAAGACCGGGAGGTCATCAAGACCATCCTGAAACACCTGGGGCTGTGGCTCGTCAAATCAAGACCCACTCCCAAGGCCCATGCCCCACCTGCCGGATACCTCAGGGATCATTTCTCTCAACTCCCCAGGAACGACGATCACCTTTATCGTGACCCCGACTACCCCTGGGATGCTTACCTTCAGTCGTAAAGATCAGGAATACGGGGCGGGAGGAACCGGTGCGCCCGGATGAGCCTCAAAAAGCCTGCCGGACCTCGTCAAATCGTTGCAAACACCCCCTC
>JAURYC010000133.1 GCA_030654105.1 Deltaproteobacteria bacterium | reverse complement strand
TCACCATTTTTCCCATGGATCTCTCCTCTCTTTGGCAAAAAGTTGAAGTTTTTTCTTTTTATAAAAAAAGATTATAAGAAACGGACTTTGCCCAATTAGCCTTGCCAATTCTTTTATCGGCCGAACATGGACTTAGAAAAGTTTTTACTCGCTTGGGGATTCATAAGGGAGCGTTCGGCCCTAAAAGCATTCTATAGCGATTCCTAAAGATCGTCAAATGAATTGCCCCAGCCCAATTTTCTTGAACAAATTGTCTTCCGGGTGCTACTATATATGCTTAGAATTTGTCCCTCATCGATTATTGGCTATCGCGTCTCCATGAGAAGGTGATAAAGGAGGGTAAAAGAAAGTGGGAAGATGGAAACAATTAATAGGCCTAACTTTTTTCGCCCTGATGTTAATATTCTCCGTGGCCCTTGCGCAGGGCCAGGAAAAGGAGGAACTCTCCGGTAATAAAGAATCCACCCCCCAAAGCCTGGTGGAAAAAGCTAAGCAAAAAGCCAAAAAGGAGATGAAAGCGGTCAAAAAGGATATCAAAGAGGCTGGAAAAGAGTTAAAAAAGTCAGCCGCCGAATTCCCGGACAAAGCTGGCAAAGAATTTGAAAAGACCCGAGGGGCCCCTAAGAAAACCGGGAAGGAATTAAAAGAGAGATTTAAGGAGGCCTTCGAGGATTTGAAAAAATTGTTTAAAAAGAAATAAGGGCCGGAGGAAAAAAATTGAGAAAAAATTTTTTTCAGAGAGCCAGGCAAGATTCAATGGCTATCTTAGCTGCTTTTTTTGAAGCCAGCCAGAAATAAGGATTTAAGAATCCCGTTTTCCATTTGAGCGTTCCCAGTTCGTCGGAAACCACCATCAGGCCGCCAAGTTGGACTTGGCGAAAGGCGGCGACGGTAAATAGGGCGGACATTTCCATTTCCACGGCGAGGAAGCCCATCTCGGCATAACGTTTAACTTGCCCTCGGGTTTCCCGAAAGAGGGCATCCGTTGTCCAGACTTTTCCGGATAGTACTTTGAAACCTTCCTCCTGACATTTCTCCCGGCATATTTGAGCAATTAATTCATCGGCCTTGCCCGCCACTCCCTCCGGCAGGGGGTAATGAATAGAGGTTCCTTCTTCACTCAAGGCCTCGGTAGGAATGACCAGGTGGCCTGCGGAGAGATCCGGTTGCAGGGAGCCGCAACATCCGAAAGCAAAAATCTTCCGCGCTCCCATAGCGATCAGCCTTTCCAGAATAATCGCAGCCTGGGGAGCGCCTAACGGCGTTCCGAAAACGGAAATTTTTTTCCCGTCCATCCTTGTCGTACAGTAAGTCATGGAGGGAAAACGCAATCGCGCCAAAGCGGTTTTTTTAATCTTCAGTTCCTTGCGGAGAAATTCCAGGTAAGGTTCAAAAAGGGTTAGAACAATGGGGTGATCGATCTTGGGATCGCCAGGGATTTTCCGTGGTTCAATCAGGACAGCGTCTTCGTCCATCTTTCCTCCTGTAATAGCGATGGTCTGAGGGGTCAATGAGGTTGTAGGACAATTATTTTCTTTGTTCATGATGCTATGCGCTATGCCCTATGTTTTAAGGTGCCATTGAGTCCCCTGAGGGGTATCCTCCACAACAATTCCAGACTGAAGTAATTTGTCCCGGATGTCATCCGCAATTTCCCACTGTTTAGCTGCACGGAGCCTGGTTCGAATATCCAGAAGAATATCCATCAGAGGTGAAAGGATGGGCACAACATCTTTGGGACACTCGTCGAAGCGAAGGCCAAGTTGAACGATCATTCCTCTAAGCGTCTCCCGGGCCTGGGAGATCAGGTCTTCATCCTCAAAATCTTTGCAAGATTTCCAGATTATTTTATCCAAGGTCACAAGTACATTGATCAAAGCTTCCCCTTGATGATCCTGAAGATATCGATCGAAAGATTCTTTGAATGATTTAACCTGCTCCATAAATGGTTCAGCGGCAGGTTCGGTGGCCTGGATTTTTGGGGGTTCCCCGGGTTTTTCTTCGAGGGAAGGCCTGGCCAACCCTTTGAACTCATCCAAGGGGAGGATCTCTCCATCGTTGAATATCTTTTGGGAACCTCGGTGGTGCAACGTCACGCCTCCGATGCCCCGGACTAAAACTTTTTCTTCCTCGAAGTCCAGAATGCAGGCCGTATGCTCATCAATGCCGAGAATCGGGATATCCTCGGGAAGCATTTCTTCGAGCCGAATCAATCGCGGTTCCCCCATGTAGCAGAACCGGGTGTCATGGGTGCCCCCTTCGGCGTTATTCCAGTGGGGGATCACGACGATATTCAGTCCACACCTACCCAACAAATTCATTCCCTCGATCCAGTGTAATTCTTCTCCCACCTTGTATATTTCGTAAACCGGAAGCGTAAATCGGCCGAGGGTCAGGGCGGCAGCGCTGGCAGCGATGAAGCAGGCGCCGCTTTGGACCTTTTCGAAAATAATTTGAGGGATGGGAGTCCCGGCCCAATTTTTTAGGGCGTAAGTGGGGCTTCCGGGGCCCACGAAAATATAATCTGACTGGCGGAGAGTTTGAAAAGCCTTCTCGGATTCGTAGAGGGAAATATTCGTAGAAGATTTGAAGGCCATATGTTCCATAGTTTGCCCGAGACGTTTTTCGAAATATTCCCTTGTCTTTTCGAAAAGGTCGTCGGCATTCATCTGGAAGCCTGCCGGAGTATCGATGAATACGGCCTTGACAGGTGGGGTCAGTTTCTGCAGGAGATCCCGGTGCACCCGGACCATCGAATCAGTCGTCTCCCCAGAACCCATGATGGCAATGATGCCGCGGCGATAAGACATGATCCCTCCTGGCTTTAATTTACCGAGCGAATTTGGGAAAAGCAAGAAAGAAATGGGGAAGAAAGAAATGGGAAAATAATCCCCCTTCCCCTCTCCCCCCATGTGGGGGAGCGGGATGGGGTGAGGGGGAGTCGAGGGGGGGATAAAAAAATTATTGTGTTTGTATTATTTCGGAGTCATGGACTATGCTATGATAAAAAAATCAGTCTGAGCGATTTCTGCCGCAGGAGGGGCCATGCCATTTATTTCCGGGTCAACGGCTTTTTTGGAGATCCTGAAACAAGAAGGGGCGGATTGTATTTTCGGCAACCCCGGGACCACGGAGCTTCCTCTCATGGATGCCCTGCAAGGTCAAAAGGAGATTCGGTATTTTTTGGCCCTGCACGAGGGGGTAGCCGTCTCGATGGCCGATGGCTATGCGATCGCCTCGGGAAAGTTGGGGGTCGTCAATGTCCATACCACCCCGGGAATCGGGAATTCGATGGGGATGCTCTACAATGCCTACAAAGCCAATTCCCCCCTTCTGGTCACGGCCGGACAGCACGACCAGAGCTTCCTCATCACCGAACCCATCCTCCATTCCAACCTTCCCGACGTGGCCAAGCCTTGGGTGAAGTGGTCCTACGAGATCCTCCGCCTCGAGGATTTACCCCGGGCGATACACCGGGCCGCAAAAGTGGCCGTTTTCCCCCCTGCGGGCCCGGTCTTCCTTTCCCTTCCTGCTGATGTTCTAAAAGCTAAGGGAGAGATCGATCTGGGAGCTCCCACCCGGATCGATCCTCGTCTCCGGGCTTCCCAGGCTGCGATCGAAGCGGCAGCCGAAATTTTGAGCAAGGCGAAGCATCCGATTATCATCGCGGGTGATGCCGTGGCCCGCGGCGACGCCCATGCCGAGTTAGCCCGGGTGGCGGAACTGCTCGGAGCTCCTGTTTATCAACAGACGGTATCAGGAACTTGTAATTTTCCTTCTTCCCATCCCCTCTCTTTGGGACCGATTCCTCGTGTCCAGAGAACAGCCCGCCAGGCTCTACAGGATGCGGATGCCCTCTTTTCTGTCGGCGCCGATCTTCTAACCATGTCCTTGCCTTCGGAGATCGATCCGATTCCTCCCGGCCTAACCATCATCCATCTCCACCTCGACCCATGGGAGATTGGGAAGAACTACCCGGCCCGGATCGCCGTCCTTGGGGATCCCAAGGAGACCTTACCCGAATTGGAAAAAGCTCTGAAAGAAAAGATGAGCGAAAACCGGCGAAAAGAAGCCCAGCTTCGCCTGGAACAAGTACGCCAGATTAAGGAAAAGACCCTCCTGGGACTCAGAGAAAAAGCGAAAGAAGAAAGGGAGAGAATGCCTATCACTCCTCTGGTCCTGATGGAAGCTGTATGCGATATCCTCCCGGCCAATGCCGTTGTCGTCGATGAAACGATCTCTTCCGGGCGCGCTCTCAGAGCCCTGTATAAAAGCGAGGACCCCCATAGTTATTATGGTATGCGCGGTGGGGGGATTGGCTGGGGCATCCCTGCAGCCTTGGGCGTCAAGTTGGCCTTGGGCGATCGCCCCGTCGTAGCCCTTATCGGTGATGGGAGCGCCATGTATTCCTTCCAGGGTCTCTGGACCGCAGCTCATTACGGCTTGGCTGTTGTATTTGTCATTTGCAACAATAGCGGATATCGCATCCTTAAGGAGCGAACTTACGCCCTGCATGGCTACTCCGCCAAGAGTGATGCCTACATCGGCATGGACCTGGAGCGCCCCGGGATAGATTTCGTGGGCCTGGCTCGAGCTCTGGGGGTTCCGGGGGAAAGGTGTGAGAAGATTCAGGAGGTGCAAGCGGCTCTTGCTCGTGCCCTGAGCCAGCAGGGTCCGGTCTTGATCGATGTCCATCTCGACCACAGTTTCAAACCATAAAGGAGAAAGCGAAAGGATTTTAAATGATCGATACCCACACTCATATCTATCCGGATAAAATTGCTCCCAAAGTTGTTCAACGACTCCAGGCCACAGCAGGCGATCACATTCCGCTTGCGGGAGACTTCACCCTGAAGGATATAAAGGCCTATATGAAAAGATGCGCAATCGAGGCGGTCGTGACCTTCTGTGTGGCGGAAAGGCCCGAAGTAGTGGGTGCAGCGAATAACTTCCTCATTGAGATTAACGATAACCAGACCCTCTTCAGCTTCGGCACTATCCTCCCCAATATGGAGGACCCGGTAGGAGAGGTAAGAAGGATTAAGGGGAAAGGTATCAAGGGGATAAAATTTCATTCCCTCTTCCAGCCCATCCGGGCGCGAGATGAAAACCTCTTCCCCATTTATGGTGCCATGGCTCAAGAGGGTATGATTGCTTATTTCCATGTAGGGAAGGACCCTGTTAACCCTTCCCATCCTCCCGGCACCGGCCCGCAAGATATTGCCCATCTCAAAGAGCGTTTTCCCTCCCTTAAGATCGTGGCCGCTCATTTCGGTGGTCTCTTCATGCTGGATGAGGCCCGGAAGTGGATTATTGGCAGGGATATTTATATTGACACCTGTTGGGGGCCGAATATCCAGAGCCTTAGGTCGGACGAGGTGATCGATCTCATCCGCCAACATGGTGTGGAAAAAGTCCTCTTTGCCACTGATTACCCCTCTACTACAGACCCTGTCCCTCAGATTAAATGGTTCAAGGATCTTCCCTTGCAGGAAGAAGAAAAACAGCTAATTTTTCGGGAGAATGCCCGTCGGCTTTTGGGGTTATGAAAAGGCATCTATAACGAAGCGTTTTTATAATTCTGAAGATAGCCTAACCACCCCTTCTCCTTTTCCCCTATTATAAAGATAAATTTCGCAAGCCCGCTTTCCGTAAAGTGATCGATAGTTTATCGGGGGAGAAGACGCTGGTGAGGGGCTTACCTCTGCAGGATTTTTCTGGTCTATTTTTTGCAGATGATATAACATTTGAAAAAAATTGATCCTATGCACTTCAGAAGGAGAGGTCTATGGCTTCTAAAGCGAAAGATTACCCCTTGAGCTTGTCGGAGCAGAGCTCTATCTGAACGAAATATTGGGGGAAAAAGTAGACCTCGTGCCGAAGCGGGACGTGCGAGAGGAGCTGCGGGAGACCATATTCAGGGAGGCCATCGCCATATGACCCGCAAGGTTTTATTGTACATTAGGTGGCGTGAGCAGGAAAGAGAGATGTTGAAAGACAGGATTGTAAATTATATAATCCTATAAAATTGTCATGACAAATTTATAGTCATATGGAAATAGTGGCATGCGCTATCTAACACCCGAAATTGTAAGATTCTTCGCCGAAGAAGCCAAAATGGCCTTCGTTGCGGGTCCCAGGCAAGTGGGGAAAACAACTCTGGCCAAACATCTTTTGCACCAGGCAGGGATGGAGGCTTTCTATTTTAATTGGGATATAGAAAGCCACCGGAAGGCCATCATTAAAAACCCTGAAGATTTCTGGGAAAGGGCCGCCCCGATCCCCTCCCCGCGCAAGCCGCGCATATGTTTGGACGAGATTCATAAATATCCGAGGTGGAAGCGATTTCTTAAGGGTTTCTTCGATGCCCGGGGGAAAGATCTCGAAGTCCTGGTGACCGGTAGCGGGCGGCTCGACATCTATCAGCGCGGAGGAGATTCCCTATTGGGTCGGTATCATCTCTACCATTTGCATCCTTTTACGTTAGGGGAAATGTTACGTTCGGACCGCAAGACCGTTCATTCACCGGAAGAATTTTGGCAGAATCTTCTGGAAGGAAAAACCCTCTCGGGCGCCAGGGAAAGTCTTCGGGACTTGGAGACCTTGACCGGGTTCCCCGAACCCCTATTTTCCGGAAGTGAAATCCGTCTTCGGCGGTGGCGTCATTCCCGCGAGACTTTGGTGATTCGAGAGGATTTAAGGGACCTTACCCGGATTCGCGAGATTGGCCTTCTGGAAACGCTGGTTGCCCTTCTCCCCGACCGGATCGGATCCCCTTTATCAGTGAATGCCCTCAGGGAAGATTTGGGGGTGAATTTTATGACCGTCCAGGGATGGCTGGAAGCTCTGGAACGGCTTTATTATCTTTTTAAAATCCGGCCCTATGCCGGGACCTTAACCCGGACATTGAGGCGGGAAGAGAAAGTCTACCTGTTCGATTTTTCAGCCATTGAGAACCCGGGGGCAAAATTCGAAAACCTGGTTGCCCTCCATTTGCATAAGCTCTGCGAGGCCTGGACGGATTGGGGGTATGGGGATTTTGCCCTTTATTATGTCCGGGACCGGGAGAAAAGAGAGGTGGATTTCCTGATCACGGACCGCCGGAAACCCCATGCTTTGGTTGAAACCAAGTTGACAGCGAGCGATGTGGATTCGACTTTAAGATATTTCGCCGATCGGCTTAAACCCAAATATGCGGTGCAGGTCGTAAGAGAGCCCGGAAAATTTAAGAGTATTTTTACTTCAAAAGGGGTGATGTTTGCGCCAGCCACCCATTTTCTCTCTTTCATATAGTTCAGTAAAGAGGAAGGGGTAAAAAGATCGGCAAGGTCTTGATGAGGAGTGGGTAACACGGCCCTAAAAAGGAAAGAGAGGGAAGATGATGGGATTTAATGTATTCATCACGGTGTTCATCATGGTGGCGCTTATAATGCTGGCATTTTTCATTGCGAACCGGATGACCCGGCGGGCTATCTC
>JAURYC010000132.1 GCA_030654105.1 Deltaproteobacteria bacterium | reverse complement strand
GTTATCGTCCGCCCGGACGAACCGCGGCAGGAAATGCTCTTTTTGCCATTCTGATCCAAAATGGATGATCGACGGCCCGATCTGCCGATCGGCCAAGAAATGGTAAGCCACGGGCGCCTGAACCTTGAATAGCTCTTCAATTAAGATGGCTTTCTCCACGTAGGTGCATCCTTGCCCTCCATATTGTTTCGGCCAGGTCATGCCGAGCCAACCTCTCTGGGCCATCTTCCTGGAGAATTCTTGATTATTCCCCTCGGCCAGCCCTCCACTTTTAGTCACAAAGGTACCTGCCTGGAGTTCGGCTTGCAGAAAATCGCGAACCTCCTGACGAAACTTGTTTTGCTCTTCCGTAAAGGTAAACCTCATTTTTCCATCTCCTTTCTGAAGGCTGGAGGATAGCGCAGCCTATTAATATAAGGTCCAAAGGGAATTTTTTGAGCTGGTGTTTCCTTCATAACTTCTGAGCTGCCCAGATCTCCCACTTTTTGAGCTCGCCCTCGATCGTTTTGAGGGTCTGGATCGACCTTGTGGGATTCGCCATGGAGAGCCCCGCCGACAAACAGTTGATGATCGCGACCGCACTGGTATAGAAGTTGATAAATCCGAGACCGCTAATCTTGGCCTGGATGACGAAGTCGGAAGTGCGGGCGAGCGGGGAAAGGATACTATCCGTGATGGCAATAACCTGGCAGCCCCGCCCCTTGGCGTATCGAGCCACCTCCAGGGTCGCTCGAGTATAACGAGGGAAGCCGATCGCCAGCATCGCATCCGGAGGCTCGATATCGACCAAGAGGTCTGGCATCATGCCCCAGTTGGATTCCACCAGAGTCACTCCATTCCGGATCGACCTGAAGTGGGAATGGGCCAGGACGGCCAACCCGAAGGAACTGCGCAAACCAACAATAAAAACTTTCCGGGCCCGATTCAGGATTCGAATTACTTCTCGGAACTGTTCCGGCCTGAGCTCAGCGCTGGTTTCCTTTAGATTCTGAATATCGCGGTTAAAGATCTCCAGATATAAATCCTTCCCTTTCTTACGGGGAGTCTTTTCCATGCGCTCGGAGGGTGCCAATCTCATCTGGAGCCATTTCTGCAGATCCTCCTGCAGGTCTGCATAGCCCGAGTACCCTAGGGCTATGCAGAATCGAGTAACTGTGGCGTCACTGACGTGGACTCTGTTACCTAACTCTACGGAGGAAAGAAAGGGAACTTCTTCCCCATGCTGTAAAATATATTGCGCCAGGGCTACCTGGCTTCGGGTCAGCTTGGAATGCCCCCGCTGGACTCTTTCATGAAAAATGGGGTTCATCATGAATGTAGACAAATTTTCATTTTTTTTGAAAAATGTAGACCATGACTCTATAGATTCCCCATTTCTTTGTCAAGATTTTTTTAGGAATTGTCATTTAAGATTTAAGATTAAAAAGTAGGCACTTTTGAATCTTAAATGACAATTACCTAATTTTTATTTGACAAAATAAAAAATATACCATAAAGCTAATTCAAACCTTTTCCTTTAAGGTTTTCCATACTTCCTCTCCTAGGCCGCCCCCCAAGGACAAGGATCAATTCTGGTCAGTCAGGTAGAGGATTAGAAAGGGATAAAAAAATGAGTGCGGTAATCAAGGGTCCCCAAGACCTGGAAAAAGAAGTCATCAAAGCTGATTTGTGCACACTCTGCGGGGCCTGTGTAGGGCTCTGTCCGTACTTCCGGGCCTACCAAGGAAGAATTGTATTGATGGACCATTGCAACCTGGCGCAGGGACGATGTTATTCCTTCTGTCCCCGGACGCCCGTGAATCTGGATGAAGTCAATCAATTTACTTGCGGTAGTCCATATCCGGGCGACCCCCTGGGAACTCTTCAGCAAGTAGTCATGGCGAAATCCCTGGACAAAGCCACCCTGGCCAAAAGCCAATACGGTGGCGCCACATCCGCGTTAATCGCGCTGGCTTTGAAAAAAGGAATGATCGATGCCGCCATCCTGACCAAAAGAGAAAAAGAACTCCTTTCCTCGGGAGTACTGGCCCAGAATAAAAGGCAAGTATTGGCTTGTGCCGGCTCCAATTACGTCGCTTCTCCCACCTTGCAAGCTTTCAACAAGGGGGCCCAGGATTCGTGCCGAAGGATTGCAGTCGTGGGCATTCCCTGCCAGGTTCTGGCCCTGGGGAAAATGCGCCTAAACCCGCTGGAAAATAAGAAACACATCGAAAAGCTCAGCTTGGTCATAGGCCTTTTCTGCACTTGGGCGCTCTCTTATAAGGAATTTTTAAATTTTCTTAGGCGAGATTATCCCGTACCCCAAATCAGCAAAATGGATATTCCACCCCCGCCGGCCAATGTTTTTCAAATCGAGTTGCCCGATGGTTTAAAATCCATCTCCCTGGATAGGATCCGCCAATTCACCCGGCCTACTTGCACCGTTTGCTTGGACCTGACCGCAGAATTTACGGATCTTTCCGTGGGGGCAGTGGAAGGCATCTCCGGTTGGAACACGGTCATCGTGCGCACTCCCCAAGGGCAGGAACTTATGGAAGAGGCGCGCCGGGCCCGGGTACTGGAAGTCGCCGAGCTGCCCAAGGCCAATTTTGATCACCTGCAAAAAGCTGCGCTTCTCAAGAAAAGGCGCGCTCTGGAGAATATTGTGAGACGCACAGGGAGCAAGGAGAACCTGCTCTATTTGCGGGGCGTGGATTCTCTCCGCTCCCTTTTACCGAATTGAAAGTAAAAGAAGTTTCGAGTTCCGAGTCTCAAGTTATTAACACCCCCACCCTCACCCTCCCCGAAGCTGTGAAAAAATTCGGATTTGTAGGGGAGGGGGGAATTATCGAGTTTGAAAATTTGGCAAATGGTTTTTACGGATCAGTCATGGATTCCTCGATAAAAATAGGCACAATCAAACCGG
>JAURYC010000131.1 GCA_030654105.1 Deltaproteobacteria bacterium | reverse complement strand
CCGGATCGTGTAAGGTTCCACGGCAAATTCTGCTCCCTTGCGTTTTAATTCGGCTGCGACTTTATCCAAGTTGGACACCCGGAAACCGAAATGGTCAAGCCCCAGGTGAGGGACTACCGGACTGTCGGGCATATCGGTTTCCGCGGGAACCCGCAAGATAAAAATGGCCAGGCCATTGATATCTATGTCGATTCGGCGTCGGCCGTCCGTTTGGACCGATTCGATTATTTTCGCGTCGAACATCCGGTGATAATACTGAGCGGTGGCCATGGGATCCCGGCTGTAGAGATGAATGTGGTTAAAAGTAAAAGCTGCCATAAACCCTCCTTTTTCCATCAGCAATTCTATTGATTGGTTCTTCATTGACATACAAGAAATGGGCCTGTCGTCAGCCTCCCCCTGGCCGTCAATATCCAGTGCCATGCCCACGGCCACACAGAGGCTATCCTTTAATAAGGCCCCTCGTTATCTTCCTTTAAAAACCGGGTCCCTTTTTTCCACAAACGATCTCATCCCTTCCTCCCGGTCTTCCGTATTCCAGCAGAGGGATTGGGCCAGTCGTTCATGGTCCAGGGCTTGCGCCAGGTCGATGCGGGAATAATTCTGGAGCGCCTTTTTGGCCAAAGCCACGGGGATGGGAGCACTCTTCATAAACTTCAGGGCAAAATCTTTGGTGGCCTTGGGTAACTCTTCATGGGGAACCACTTTATTCACCAGGCCGATCCGCAGGGCTTCTTGGGCGTCGATGACCTCACCGGAAAAGATCAGCTCGGCGGCCCTGGCATACCCCACCAGCCTGGGTAAAAACCACACTCCACCCCAATCGGGATGAACCCCCCGGCGTACAAAGGTTTGTCCAAAGCGGGCCCGATCGCTGGCAACCCGCATGTCGCAGGCTAAGGCCAGATTACAGCCTCCACCCGCCGCAACCCCATTAACCGAGGCGATCACCGGCTTTCCCGTGGACTGAATCAGCAGGACCACCTTATCCCGCGTGGGCCTCTGGTCGATACTCAGCGTGGCTTCGGCCCGGGTGGCCCCCGAGACAAATTCTTTCACATCCCCTCCTGCGCAGAAGGCTTTGCCCGCACCGGTGATCACTATCACCTTGACTTCGCTATCGGCAACGGCCACTTCCAGGGCAGCCAGGATCTCCTGCCGCATCCCTCCTCCCAAGGCGTTCATCGAATCCGGCCGGTTCAGGGTGATCGTCCCGATTCCATCTTCCTTATTGAACAATACGAATTCCCAGTTCATTTTGATCCTCCATTCGTTCCCCATATTATTGCCACAGAGGGCACAGAGACCTCAGAGAAACAAAGAAATAAGATATAGATCTGTACCCCTAACGCTCAAATTCTTTAAATTTTATAAAGATATCTGTAATGAATATTATCTGGATGCTTATCCATATTCTTCTTTGTTTTTGCAAATATCTCTGTGATCTCTGTGTGCTCTGTGGCTAAAAAGTTTTTCCAAGATTTTGGGCGACCCTTCTGGCTTCAGCCACCATATCCAGAATCAGTTCTTCGACGGTCATGATTCTTTGAATCAATCCAGCAACCTGTCCCGCGGACATGAGCTTATTGTCCCGGTCATCCCCGCCCTCTCTGGAAATTTTATCCACATAGGTATTGATTTCATCCTGGCCGGCGCCGCTCTCATCCATAGTCCGAATCGTCATAGCCGCTTTGTTCTTCAGTACCCGAATGGGATAGCCTTTGCGCGCAGCGATCATGGTGCTATTATCCTTGGCTTCCAAGATTGCCTGTTTGTGAGTTTCCGAGATGGGGCATTCTTTTGTGGCCAGGAAGCGAGTACCCATCTGGATACCTTCGGCACCCAGGGCAAAGGTCGAGACCCAGCCCCGCCCATCCCCTATCCCCCCAGCAGCCACCACAGGGATTTTAACCGCGTCCACGACTTGCGGGATGAGAACCATGGTGGAAATTTCGTCCCTGCCCACATGGCCTCCCCCTTCAGCCCCGATAGCGATGACTGCGTCTGCCCCCCCCGCCTCTGCCTTTTTAGCCATCTCTACGGTGGCAATTACCTGCAACATCCTGAGCCCGGCTTCTTTGACCCTTTTGATCAATTTCACCGGATCGCCGGCCGAAGTAGTGATGGTTTTTACGCCTTCCTCGATAGCGATCTCCAGGGCTTCAAAGGCATTGGGCCGGTAGATAGGAATGTTGATCCCGAAAGGCTTGTTGGTAAGTGACTGGGCTTTGCGGATCTCCGCCCGTAGCCTCTCTCCTTCCAGACCCGAAGAGGCAATGACCCCGAAGCCTCCGCTGCGGGATACAGCCGCCGCCATTTCGCCCATGGTGATCAAACGCATCGCCCCTTGAATAATGGGATACTCGGAACCCAAGATCTCGGTCACCCGGTTTTCCATCAGTCCCTCCGCAATTGGCTCGGTTTTGTTTTGCAGATTTTCCCCTGGCCTAATCCGAAAACTTATCTCCTCAAACCCGACGATAACCCTTTTTCCTCTCCCTCGTCAAGCATGTTGAAGCTCTTGGCCACCTTCACTTGGCCCTGAACACTGATTTCCTGCCCCCTGCAAAATTCAATAAACGGTAGGCAGGGAGAGGGTAATGGGGTAATATAAAAATCATGGCCGAAGAAACCGAATATGTTTTTCGTTATCCCATCGAGGAAAATGCCCATAAAGACAAGCACGATCCTCTGGCAGAGATGATCCGTATCCAATTGCAGAGCCTTCTCCAACTGCTTTCTCTCTACCATAAAGGGGAAGAGGTGCAAGCGGATGGGTTCCGCTTGATGAATGAAAGGGAGGTCATTCATCCAATTTTTTCACTCGCCGGGGAAATCCCTGAACCTCAAACCCAGTTTAGTGCCCAGTCCGCCAGCGGACAAAATGAAAATTCATCTTTCCAAAGTGTTGGTAATGCCGAGCTTTACGAGCCCCGCATTCCTCACCTCAAGAGAATCTTAGAAAGTCTCCTGTCGGTCGTGGCCCTGGAATCAAACGGAAAGCCGGTCAAGATCGACGGCTTCCGGCTGAAGAACCTGAACCACTGGCTGGTTCCTTCTGCCGGAGACCCGGCAGAAGTTTTCGATCATCTGGCCACGCGGTGCGATTGCCATTGCCGCTTCTGCTATCTCCGAGGAAACCCTCCCTCTTTGGCCCTGCAACAGCCTAAAAGAACGGCCGAGGAGGAATATGACGAAGCTCGAACTCGTCTAAAATATTTCTCACCCCAGAGAAGGTGCGCCCTTTTCCCCACCTTAGGGAGCCCTTACGAGGTCTTATCCCATCCTTACGCCCTTGATCTCTTAACCGAACTGCGAAAAAAAACCGATCGTCCCTTGCGCCTTTCCACCAACGGGAACAAGCTGACGGACGAATTTATCTCTATGCTTTCTTCTCTGAAGCCTATCTACCTTTACCTTTCTTTAAATAGTTCCTCCCCGACGCGACGGCGAGAAATCATGGGAGGTGAGAAGCCAGAGGTAGCCATCCGGGCCCTTCCTTTACTCAAAAAAAGGGAGATCGCCTACGCCGTAATTGTTGTTCCGTGGCCCTTTCCTTCGGTCAAAGCAATGCTCGATGATTTGACGGAAACAATAATTTATGCGGACCAGCACGATGCCCATTTGGTGGAAGTAAGCCTTCCGGGGGCCAGTCAATTCTTTTCCCGGCCCCCGCTCTGCAACCTCGAAGAAATTTGGTCCGGGGTGGTTTCGACAATTCGCTCTCTTCGGGAAAAGAAGCAAATTCCTTTGCTGGTCAAACCCAGCATGTATGAAGAAAACCTCTATGAAAAGCGCAAGAACCTTCCGCGCATAATTGGGGTAGTAAAGAACTCTCCCACTGCCCATGCGGGTTTAAAACCAGGGGACCTGATTCTGGCCATCAACGGTTTGCCGGTATCCTCCAGACCCCAGGCCCGGGACATTTTGCATATCCACCATCTACATAGAGGTAACTCCGTTAAGCTATTGATCCAGTGCCAGGGTGATGTGAGGGAGGTAGAACTCCAACCGGATCATTTTGGTTACCCCTATGCGCCTGAAATCGACCATCACTTAGGGATTATTTTTATGGGTGCGGGGTTCCGCCCCAGCGTTTTAGAGAATTTGCAATCCCTAATTAATGCCCGCGGCGCCCGGAGAGTTTTGTTTTTGTCTTCGGCCTTGGTCCAACCGGTCTTCGAACAAACCCTGAATGAATCATCCTTATTGGGAGGGATTCAGATTCATGTGCGGATTCCCGCCAATCGCTTCTTCGGGGGAAATATTTTCATGGGAGATCTCCTGGTGGTGCAGGATTTCGTCGAGGCCATTCGGGAGTACCTGAAGCAGGAACCCCCGCCCGACCTGGTCGTCATCCCTTCATCGCCCTTCGCCCTTGGAGGTTGGGGAAGAGATTTAACCGGAAGGGTTTATACGGATATTGCCAGAGCCGTGCGCCTTCCGGTGGTTCTCCTCAATTGTGAACCGATTTATGATTAGCTATCCTCCGGCCTCTTTCCTTACCCACCCCCATTTTTTAAACCCACTTTTGTTGTGGTCCGGGCGGAGAGGGCACCTGACGCCGGCAAAATCGGCCCCAGAACAACCTCTATCCCACTCCCTACCGAAAATGGCGGAGGATTTTAGGCGGGAAAGAAAGCTTTCCGGGATCGATGATTAGGGAAAATGATGGGGCACAGAATTTTATTCCATTTCCCGCCGTATCCCATGGAAGGAAGGCTGCCTCATTTTGCCAAGCCAGGTGCTCTCTCTGCCCGGACCAGCGTACCGCCTAGAATGAAAATGCAACCTTTAAAAATGGGGGTGGTTGAGCAGCCCATTTCATATTGATTTCTCCAGCTCGATTCGATACACTTGCAAAAGGTTGCGGAATTGGAATTTTGCAGGCGAATTGGCTTGGCGGTTAAAAGGTTTCGAATTCCCATACGGGGGTCGATCCCCTGGCGAAGGAGGAAAAGTTGACTTCAAAAGAAAGGGTCCTTATGGCCCTTCATTTAAAGCAACCCGATCGCGTTCCGTGGGTTGAAAGCAGTGTGCACAACCGGCTGGCTGAAAAGCTCTTGCAACGAAGCGATTTTGAAAAAGCTACCGTCACCCAGATCTTCGCCGCGCCTGGTTCACGCATCCCACCGCAAGTTTTGGACGTCATCGCCCTTGATAACCTTACCTTCAGCATTGCCCCCCCTCGCTTTGTCCGCAGCCAGAACTATGAAGGGATGGATATAATCGTCGATGGCCTGATCAAGAACGAAGCGGATTTGCCCAAGGTCATTTTACCGGATCCGGAGGCAGATGAATTTTACCAGCCCGCGAAAGATTTTATTGCCCGCTTCCGGGGCAGCAACCGGGCCCTGGGGGTTACTACCCGCATGGGCATCGGCAACACGTACTTAAGCATGGGCATAGAACATTTTAGCCTCATGCTTTATGACAACCCGCAATTCGTTTTGCAGCTCATGGATATTTTCATAGATTGGGCCTGTAAGGCCGTGGAGAAGATCAACGAACTGGGGTTTGATTTCCTGATCGTCCCTGAAGATTTGGCCTGGAAACAGGGGCCTTTGTTTTCTCCCCAGACCATTCGCGACCTCTTTCTTCCCCGCATGAAAAAAGTGGCCGACAAAATTAAGATTCCCTGGATCTACCATAGCGACGGAAACCTTCTGCCCATCCTCGACGACCTGCTAACCTTAGGCATGAATGGTCTGGCCAATGTGGAGCCCAATGCCATGGACATCGTCGAGCTGAAAAAGCGGTATGGCCACCGCATCTGCCTGATGGGCAATATCGACCTGCATTATACCCTCACCCAGGGTACTCCCGAGGAAACGGAAGCCGAAGTCAAAAAGCGCCTGCAAGAACTTAGCCCGGGTGGAGGGTATATCCTGGCAAGTTCCAACGGTCTTACTTCCTACTGTAAGCCCGAGAATGTCTTAGCTATGAGCCGGGCGCTGCTCCAATATGGATTTTATTGAAAGCAGGGTAAACCCTTCTCTTATTCAACCACTAATCCGCGAGGCTTCTGATGAATGATCCCAAGTTCCATAAACCGAGTGCAACCGATGACCCTCCTTACCCACCCCTTGAGCGCAAACAGCCATTGTCGTGGAGCGAGCCGAAGTCCCACCAAGAGGATCCGAACGCCCCGGAAAGGGTGCGCCAGATTATGGCTAGCCCGAGTTATCGCCGGGCTGATTGCGACCTTGATTTCCTCCAGCGGGATGAGGTCAGACCTTCCCGTTTACAGCTTGAGTTCCTGAAACCCGAGGTTCTTTTCGA
>JAURYC010000130.1 GCA_030654105.1 Deltaproteobacteria bacterium | reverse complement strand
TCAAGTTGAGGGTACCGGCTTTGGCCTGTTGCCCGGCCAGCTGAGCAATGAGAATTGGGCCGCCGATGGTCTTGGCAGGGATTTTCCCCTCGATGATCTTGACGATGCTGACTACGGTCAACTCCGTGATCCGCCAGGATTGGATGAGGGCTTTATAGGTGGCCGTGAAGGGGTCGAAACGCTCCGTAAAGAAACTGCCGGAAGGGGAAATTCCGATCAAGCCCACCTGCACTTCATCCCCGAAGATATTTTTCTGGGTTGAAACCTGCGGTGTAACCGATAGCTGAAAGATTTTTTTATCCCTTTCCACCTTCAGGAGTAGCGGGCGATCGCTGCTTTCATGGATAACCTGGGCCAGGTCTTCCCAGCGCTTGAGGGGCGATCCGTTGGCTTCCAGGATGCGGTCGCCTTTCAAGATGCCGGCTTTAAAAGCTGGATAATCCGGTTTTACTTCCCCCACTTCCGGAAGCAGGGCAGGCATGCCCACCATGAAGACGATAGCAAAGGCAACGATAGCGAAAAGAAAATTGAAAAAAGGTCCGGCGAAGACAATGCCCAGGCGTTTGCTCACGGGCTGGGTCGAGAACGATTTGGCCGCCAATTCAGGGGGGACTTTTTCCCCAGGCTCTTCGCCGACCATCTTCACGTAACCCCCCAGGGGCACCAGAGATATCTGGTATTGCGTCTCCCCGATTTTTTTCCCCAATAGCTTGGGACCAAAACCCAGGGAGAAGGTGATGACTCCGACCTTTGACTTTTTGGCCATGAGGAAATGGCCCAGTTCATGGACGAAAATTAAAACTCCTAAAACGATGATGGTGGCGATGATCGTTGTGATCACATTTTACCTCGGTCGATCAATTGTTGGGCCTCTTGTTTGGCCCAGGCATGGGCATGGAGGATATTCTCCAGGCTGTGTTGTTCACTCGGACGGTGATGGTCCATGGTTTTGCAGATCAAACGGGAGATTTGGAGGAATCCCAAGCGACCCTGTAAAAAGGCCTCCACAGCCACTTCATTGGCGGCATTAAGAACCGCTGGCATGGTTCCTCCTTCTTGGAGAGCCCGATACGCCAGTCCCAAGGCCGGAAATCGCTCTTGATCCACCGGGCTGAAGGTTAACTGGCCGATTTCGAAAAGATTCAGAGAAGGAAGCTGCAAATCCAACCTTTCGGGATAGCCGAGGGCATAGGCAATGGGCCCGCGCATATCCGGCATGGACATCTGGGCGACCACCGACCCGTCGATATATTCTACCATAGAATGGATGATCGATTGGGGGTGAATGAGAACCTCAATCTGTTGGGCGGGAACACCGAAAAGCCAGTGAGCTTCGATGACTTCCAGTCCTTTGTTCATCAATGAAGCGCTGTCGATCGTAACCTTCTTCCCCATGCGCCATTGGGGGTGATTCAAAGCTTGTTGCGGGGTGACGGTGGCCAGTTGGTCCAGGGGGGTAAGCAAAAAAGGGCCACCGGAGGCGGTAAGGATAAGTCGCTTAATGTCCTCTTGGCGGTGTCCGGCCATGGCCTGGAAGATGGCGCTGTGCTCGCTATCAACCGGAAGAAGGTGTACGCCTTTTTCTTGAATTTCCCGCACCAGAATTTCCCCAGCCATGACCAGAGGTTCTTTATTAGCGATGGCCAGATTTTTTTGAGCTCTCACGGCGGCTAAAGTGGGTAAAAGACCGACACTGCCGGCAAGGGCGGAGAGGACCATCTCCGCCTCCGGGTGGGTGGCGACGGCCACCAGCCCTTCCATACCCGCAAGAATGCGAGTTGTTTTCCCCAGCAAAGAGTCTTGGAGGCGCCTGGCTGATTCTGGATCCATTAAAGCAACCAGTTCCGGGCGAAAGCGCAAAATTTGCTCTTCCATTTTTTTCAGATTGGCGCCCCCGGCCAGGGCCACAACCCGGAATTTATCCGGATGCTGGGCGACGATATCGAGAGCGTTGACTCCGACGGAGCCGGTGGAACCGAGGATGGCAATTTTCTTCATACCTTTTATTATCCCAGCCCCGCCCCCCAAGCATAATAATAAACCAAGGGACCGGCGAAAAGCACGCTGTCAATGCGGTCCAGGAGACCGCCATGGCCGGGGATAAGAGACCCGGAATCCTTGACCTGGGCGCTCCGTTTCAGCAACGATTCAAAAAGGTCTCCCAATTGCCCGATAATCCCCACCCCTGCGGCCAAGGCCAAAGCATGGGGAACCGGGAGCTGGGGAAAGAAAAAAAATTTGAAAAACAATGCGCCGGCAATGGACCCGCCGACTACTCCCGCGCCCCCCTCTACCGTTTTCCCCGGGCTGATCTCGGGCGCGAGTTTTTTCCGTCCCCAGGTTCGGCCTACATAAAAGGCTGTCGTATCACCGCAATAAACTACGACCAGGGTGAAGAGGATCCATAACCGACCCTCCTCCAGTTTATGCATCAGGATGAAGTGAGCCAGGAGAAAGGGTACATAAAAAAGGCCAAGAAGATGCCTGCTCACCTGATCGACCCGGAGAGAAAAATCTTTTTGCTCCCAGAGGGCCAGGATGAACAATAACATAAGGATCATGGCCATTCCCGCAAGAAAACATCTGGAATCTTTTGCGTAAAGGGAAATCGGGAGGAGGAGGCCCAAAAAGATGGACACCATTTTTTTGCTAAGGCCAAGTTCTGGTAGGGCCAGGGCATAATATTCCTGCAGCCCCAAGAAGGTCAGAAAAAGGATCAGCAAAAGAAAAAGCCAAGAGGGGGCGAAGAGGATGAATAGAATCAAGCAGGGAGCCATGATCAGGCCGGAGATCCAGCGCTTCAGATGCATCATCGATCCCCTATTTTGATCTGTTCACTGGTCAGGCCAAACCTACGTTCTCGATCCTGGTAACTTAACAAAGCCTGGATTAGATCCTCCTTTTTGAAGTCCGGCCAGAGGTTGGGCGTCACATAGATTTCCGTGTACGCGAGCTGCCAAAGGAAAAAGTTGCTGATGCGAACCTCTCCGCTGGTGCGGATGAGTAAATCAGGGTCAGGAAGGCTGGCCGTCCAAAGGTATTTGGAAAAAAGCGCCTCGTCGATGTCTTCGGGGGTCAGGTTGCCGTCCCGGGAATTGGCCGTGATCCGGCGGATGGCCTGGATGATGTCATCTCGTCCGCCATAGCTCAAGGCCAAGGTCAACGTCATTCCCGTAGCCGCAGCCGTCAGCTTCATCGTTTCGTTGAGGGCGCTGACCACTTCTTTGGGCAGGCGGGAGAGGTCGCCGATGGCCAAAAGACGGATGTTGTTATCCAACATCTCCCGGAGTTCCGTGACCAAGTAATCCTTAAGAAGGGTCATGATTGCTTCTACCTCCGGTTGGGGGCGGCTCCAGTTTTCCGCTGAAAAAGCAAATAGGGTCAGATAGGCAATGCCGATTTCCCGGCATGCTCGGACGACGGTCCGCACGGATTCGGCTCCCTGCCGGTGGCCAGCCACCCGGTCTAATAACCGTTGCTCAGCCCAGCGGCCGTTTCCATCCATGATGATCGCCAGATGGCGGGGGAGTTTTTCCTTCACTAACCGATGCATAAATTTCCTGTGCTAAGGGAAGATTTCCAGATCATGGCGACGATCTCCGGCCTGAGAGAAAAAATGGGGGAGCGAGCGGAAGGGCGTAGGTTTTCAAACTTCCAGGATCTCTTTTTCCTTAGCCTTGACAACCTCTTCGGCTTTCTCGATAGATTTATCCATGAGCTTCTGGATTTCTTCCTGATATTTAAACTGGTCGTCTTCGGAGAGATTTTTGTCTTTTTTCGCTGTTTTTAGCTGTTCGTTGGCATCCCGGCGGATATTGCGCATGGCCACTTTACATTCCTCTTCCATGCGCTTTACAACTTTGACCAGTTCCTTGCGTCGTTCTTCGGTGAGAGAGGGGATATTAATGCGCACGATTTTTCCGTCACTGAGAGGAGTAAGGCCCAGGTCCGATTTTTGGATAGCTTTTTCAATTTCTCCGATAATTTTAGGGTCCCAGGGTTGGATGGAAATCGTTCGGCTTTCAGGAACTGACAGGGAGGCGACCTGAGAAAGAGGCGTGGGAACGCCGTAATAATTGACCCGGACGCCGTCAAGTAGAGTAAGGGAGGCCCGGCCCGTACGTATGCGGCTCAAGTCTTTGCGCAAGGCCTCAATAGACTTTTCCATTTTCGACTTCACTTCCGCTATAAAAGCCTCTTTTTTAAACATGCGTTACCCCCGAATGACCGTACCGATTTTCTGGCCGAAAACAACCCGCTTAATATTTCCTTTGCGGGTGAGGTTGAATACAATAATGGGAAGGTGATTGTCCATGCATAGAGAGATCGCCGTGGCGTCCATGATCTTGAGGCCCCGGTTCAGGACTTCGATATAGGAGAGTTCTTTGAACTTTTTGGCCGTTTTATGAATCAGGGGATCGGTATCATAGACACCATCCACTTTGGTGGCTTTGAGAATCACCTGAGATTTCACTTCCATGGCGCGCAAAGCGGCGGCGGTGTCGGTGGTAAAATAGGGATTCCCTGTCCCTCCGGCGAAGATCACGACCCTTCCTTTTTCCAGGTGGCGAACTGCCCTGCGGCGGATGTAAGGTTCGGCGATCTGGTGCATCTCGATGGCGGACATTACTCGTGTGAAGATGCCTGCCCTTTCTAAAGCATCCTGCAAAGCCAAACTGTTGATGACGGTGGCCAGCATACCCATGTGATCGGCCGATGCCCGGTCCATCCCTGCAGTACTGGCAGCCACGCCGCGATAGATATTCCCACCGCCGATTACAATGGCTACTTGCACGCCCAGCAGGTTCAATTCCTTGACCTCAACGGCTATCTTCTGGACCACGGCTGGACTGATTCCATACTCCTGATCCCCCATTAAGGCCTCCCCGCTGAGCTTGAGCAGGATGCGTCGAAAAAAAGGCTTGGGCGAAGTTTTCACTCTTGGGATAACCCCTCGGCGACTTGGAAGCGACTGAAGCGACGAATTTCCAGTTTTTCTCCCAACTTACCAATTAAACCGTTAAGGAGCTCCTGGATGGTAAGGTCCGGGGCCTTGACAAAAGGCTGTTCTAAAAGGCAAACCTCGCTATAGAATTTTTCCAATTTACCTTCGACAATTTTTTCAACGATCTTTTCAGGCTTGCCTGCTTCCCGGGCCTGAACCCGATAGATTTCCCGCTCGCGCTCTGAAGCTTCCGGTGGTACATTTTCCCGGCGAAGGTAAAGTGGGTTACTGGCCGCAATGTGCATGGCGACATCCTTGGCGAAAATCTGGAAATCTTCCGTTTTGGCTACGAAGTCCGTTTCGCAGTTGACCTCCACCATTACGCCGATTTTCCCGCCCGCGTGCACGTAGGAGCCGATGCGGCCCTCCGAGGCGATTCGTCCCGCTCTTTTAGCGGCAGTGGCCAGGCCCTTTTGCCGCAAATAGTCCACGGCTTTCTCAAAATTGCCTCCTGCTTCGGCCAGGGCTTTTTTACAGTCCATCATTCCAGCGCCGGTCTTCTCGCGTAGATCTTTAACCATACTGGCGGATACTTCCACGAAATGTTTCCTCCTATTCTTCTTCGTCTTCGTTCTCTGGTTTTTCTTCCTCGACTTCTTCCGGGGCCGGTTCGGCGGCCACTTTCGGTTTTCCTAAGGTGGCGCCCTCAGCCCCCGCCGGGGGGGCACCTTCGGGCGCGACTAATTTGGCCTCCAAGAGTTGCTTGCCTTCCAGACAGGCATCGGCGATTTTGGAAGAGATGAGGCGAATGGCCCGGATCGCGTCGTCGTTTCCGGGGATGATGTAGTCAATTTCATCGGGATCACAATTGGTGTCCACGATAGCCACGATGGGGATACCTAACTTTCTGGCCTCATGAACGGCGATTCGCTCCTTGCGCGGATCCACAATGAAAATTCCCTGGGGGATCCGGCTCATATCCTTAATTCCTCCCAGAGTTTTTTCCATTTTGGCCTTTTCTTTTTCCAATTGCAGAACTTCCTTCTTGGGCAGGACATCAAAGGTACCGTCCTCTTTCATGGCCTGCAGTTTTTTCATGCGTTCCACGTTTTTCTTGATGGTGCGGAAATTCGTCAGGGTACCTCCGAGCCAGCGCTGATTTACGAAAAACATGTTGGCGCGTTGGGCTTCCTCGGCGATAGAATCCTGGGCCTGTTTTTTTGTCCCTACAAAGAGGATATTGCCGCCTGAGGCCACAGCATCGACTACAAATTTGTAAGCCCCCTTGAAGAGCCGCACCGTCTTCTGTAAATCAATGATATAAATCCCATTGCGCGAGCCAAAGATGTAATCCTTCATCTTGGGGTTCCATCGTTTGGTCTGGTGGCCAAAATGGACCCCCGCTTCCAAAAGCTGTTTCATGGTGACAGTCGACATACAATTTCCCTCCTGGGTTAGTCCTCCGCTTTCCTTATCCCGGCTTGCCATCCGCCCTCTGCGGACACCCTGGCGCCGATTGGAAAACGTGTGTTTTGAATTTTTTATTATAACATTCTAAACTTTTGTTTCAAGTGAAATCTCAATAGAACAGGGGCCAAGGATTCGGGGATTCAATTTCAGCTTCGGTAGGAAGCGTTGATTTTAACGTAATCAAAAGAAAAATCCGTTGTAAAAAAGGAAACCCTCTTCTTTCCCCGGTTAAGGTTGATACGAACCGTGTATTCTTTCTTTTTCATCACCGCGGTCGCTTGTTCTTCCATTGCAGGTCCCCTGCCTTGGCCGCGGCGGACGAGGGCTACGTCGTCGAAATAGACATCGATTTTATTCGGGTCAATAGGGGCGCCCGAGTAACCCGCGGCGCAGAGGATTCTTCCCCAGTTCGCGTCCTCTCCGAAGAATGCAGTCTTGACCAGGGCGGAGGTGGCCACAGCGCGGGCGACCCGCTCGGCTTCGGATGCGGTGCAGGCTCCCTCCACGGCAATGACGACCAATTTTGTTGCTCCCTCCCCATCGCTGGCAATTTTTTGGGCTAAAGAGAATAACAGGTCATGCAAAAAAAGGACAAATTTCTTATAACCTGGGGTACCGAGGGTTATCTCTCGGTTTTTTGCTTCCCCGTTGGCCAGGATCAAGAGAGTGTCATTGGTACTCATATCTCCGTCGACAATCACCCGATTGAAAGATTCCTGGACGCCTTCTTTTAAGGATTGGCGCAACGCTTTTAGGGAAATGGAAGCGTCGGTGATAACAAAAGAAAGAAGAGTAGCCATTTGCGGGCTAATCATCCCTGCCCCCTTGGCGATTCCGGCCAGGGTGATTTCTCGCCCATTCACCTGTTGGCGAAGAATCACCGCTTTGGGGAAGGTGTCGGTAGTCACAATGGCCCGGGCAACATTCCCCAGACCGTCGGGCGCTAGGGAGGATAAGAGACGGGGAAGGTTTTTTTCGATTAAACTCATGGGTAAGGGTTTCCCGATTACGCCGGTAGAGGCCAGGAGCACATTTCCCGGATTAATTTTCAGGGAAGAGGCAATCAACCTGGAAAGGCGTCGGCCGTCGGTCAGACCCTTCTTGCCCGTACAGGCGTTAGCGGACCCGGAATTGATCAATATAGCCCGGGCACGTCCCGCCTTTATCCGCTCCATCGAAAGGAGTACAGGAGCTGCTTTTACCCGGTTGGTAGTGAAAACCCCGGCAGCCACGGAAGGCACCTCAGAGTATATAAGGGCCAGGTCTTTCTCCCGGTTTTTTTTAATCCCGGCAGATATGCCCGCAGCCAGGAAACCGGGAACCTTGAAATCGGGGGGAATGTCTTTGTTCATGTTAACTCCTAAACTACGCTAAGCGCTACGCTCTTTGCTTTAGTTATCTCCCATGACATTTTTTGTATTTTTTCCCGCTCCCACAGGGGCAGGGATCATTACGCCCCACCTTTTTACCCTCTCGCTTTACAGGCTGCTGTTTCTCCTCGACCTCTTCGCCACGGCTAAGAATGAGGGGTTGCTTACGGACGGCCTCAAATTGAGCTACTTCCTGGGGACGAGCGATCTGGACCCGGAAGAGTTTTTGGATCGTCTCCTCCTTGATACGCTGAATCAGATCCATAAACATCGCGTATCCTTCCTTCTGGTATTCCTGGAGCGGGTTGCGCTGCCCATACCCTCTGAGGCCGATGCCTTCCTTCAAGTGGTCCATAGCCATCAAGTGTTCTTTCCAGAGGGTATCGATGGACTGGAGGTAGATTACTTGTTCCAGGTGTCCCATAGCCTCGGGGCCGAATTCGGCCCCTTTCCCCCCATAGACTTCTTTGGCTTGGGCCACGACCTTTTCCCAGAGCTTCTCCCGGGTCATATTCTGGGTATCTTCAGGGCGGATGCTGAGGCCGAAGGAAAAGAGGCGCATAAGGGATTCATTCAACCGGCGGTAATCCCATTCCTCAGGATAGGTTTTTTCATCCGCAATGGAATCAACGATTTCCTCGGCAAGCTCGGTGATGAGCTCTTGGATTTCTTCGGCAACGCCATCCTGAGCCAGAACCCTTTTGCGCTGGTCATAAATCACCTCCCGTTGTTTGTTCATAACGTCGTCGTATTCCAAGAGGTGTTTGCGGATGTCAAAGTTGTGGGCTTCCACGCGTTTCTGGGCGTTCTCGATCGCCCGGCTGATCAGGGAATGTTCGATGGGCTGGCCTTCTTCCATCCCCAGCCGGCTCATGACTCCCGAGATGCGCTGGGAGCCGAAGATGCGCAGTAGGTCATCCTCCAGGGAAAGGTAGAACCTGGAAGTTCCCGGATCTCCCTGTCGGCCGGAGCGGCCGCGGAGTTGATTGTCGATCCGCCGGGATTCATGGCGTTCTGTGCCTAGGACATGTAACCCGCCGGCTTCGATTACTTTCCGATATTCCTGGGAGGTGAGAGCACGCATCTCCTCCAATATTTTTCGGAAGCCCTCTGGGTCGGTGGAAAGATCCACCTTGCGGCGCAAGGCTTCCTCGCGAACCAACATTTCGGGATTACCGCCGAGCATAATATCCGTGCCCCGGCCGGCCATGTTGGTGGAAATGGTGAGCGCGCCGAATCGTCCAGCCTGAGCAATAATTTTGGCTTCCGTTTCGTGGTATTTGGCGTTCAAGACCTGATGGGGGATCTTCTCCTGCTTGAGCATCTGGGAGAGTTTTTCGGAGTTTTCAATGGAAATGGACCCCACCAGAACGGGCTGACCCCGGCGGTGGCATTCTTTTACTTCTTCCACGACGGCTTTGTATTTCTCCCTCTGGGTCCGGTAGATGACATCGGAGAAATCCTGGCGGATCATGGGCATATTGGTGGGGATGACCATAACATCCAGTTTGTAGATTTTCTTAAATTCCTGGGCCTCGGTATCCGCCGTACCCGTCATGCCGGCTAGCTTTTTGTACATGCGAAAGTAGTTTTGAAAGGTGATCGTCGCTAAGGTTTGATTCTCCTCCGCGACCTTCACTCCTTCCTTGGCTTCGATCGCCTGGTGCAAGCCGTCACTCCAGCGGCGTCCGGGCATCATCCGGCCGGTGAACTCGTCGACGATGATCACCTGGCCATCCTTGATCACGTAATTGACATCTTTCTGAAAAAGCCAGTGGGCTTTGACGAGCTGGTGGATGGTGTGGATACGTTCCGAAGTCTGCCGGTACTGGTTATCCAGGGCTTGCCGGGCTTCGATTCTTTCGGGCGGGTTTAATTGATCATTGCTATCGATGGTCAGATATCCTTCTTCCAGCGAAGGAACAACAAAGGCATCTGCCCGTCCTCGGGAGAGAAGCTCTAAGCCTTTTTCCGTCAACTCCACGGCGTTCGACCGTTCATCAATGGCACAGAAGAGTTTGTCATCAAATTGAGAGAGTATTTTTTGACCGGAAAGATAAGACTCCAGGCGGTCGAGGCGGGTCTTGAGGGCAGGTTTTTCGGCAATGAGGTCCAGAAAACGAGGATTTTTCGGATCCCCCCGCTTAACCAGTAAAAGTTGTTCGATAACGGTTTCGCTTTCGGGCTCTTCTTCAAGGAGTCGGAGAGCTTCGTCGAAAATGGTCTGGATGAGGCGGCTTTGATTCTGGTGCAGACGAATAACCATCGGCTTGAGCTCTTCATAGTATCCTTCATCCAGTTGCTCGACCGCACCGGAAATGATCAGAGGGGTCCGGGCTTCATCGATAAGGATGGAATCGACCTCGTCCACGATGGCGTAATTCAATTCCCGCTGGACCAGATCTTCAATACGGAACTTCATGTTATCGCGCAAGTAATCGAAACCAAATTCATTGTTCGTGCCGTAAGTAATGTCACAGCGGTAAGCTTGTTGGCGTTCCAGATCGTCTAATTCATGGACGATGACGCCCACCGCAAGGCCCAGAAAATTGTAAATGGCACCCATCCAAGCCGCATCGCGCTTGGCCAGATAATCGTTTACCGTGACCACGTGGACGCCCTTGCCAGTAAGGGCGTTTAAGTATAGGGGCAAGGTAGCCGCCAAAGTTTTCCCTTCGCCGGTCTTCATTTCAGCGATTTTCCCCTCGTGGAGCACTATGCCCCCCACCAGTTGGACGTCGAAATGGCGCTGGGCTAAAGTGCGGCGAGCGACTTCCCGGACCACGGCGAAGGCTTCGGTCAGTAAGTCGTCAAGGGTTTCCCCCTGGGCAAGACGCTCGCGAAACTCCCCGGTTTTGGCCTGAAGCTGGCCGTCGCTTAACTGGGCCACCGCTGGCTCCAGTTCGTTGATCGCCCTGATTAGGGGTTTCAGGCGGTTGAGCTCCCGCTCATTCTTACTGCCGAATATTTTTTGCAAGACATTGAGAAACATATTATTATATTTACCGCAGAGAACGCTGAGTACAAAGGCCCTTTTGGCTCTGCGATCTCTGCGGCCTCTGCGGTGAAATTGGATAGTAAATCAAACAAAAACCCCGATAAAGCCTTCCTTATCGGGGCCAAAGCTTCAAACCCATTTGATATAATAGCATATTTATAATAACAGGGGAAGAGGGAATATGTTCGGCGGAGAAAAAGGGGAGGAAGGGGAGAAAAGCTCATCCGGCAATTTGGCCGGCACTCAGCGCCCCCCGCCTGAGCCTGGGATTATTAAAAAGGAAACCCATTATAAGAACTGGGCGGTGGCAATGGAATTATGCTGATTGGTTAAGGTAACGGACTGGGTTGACTGGGTTACCATGGATGCGCACTTCGTAGTGAAGGTGGGGTCCAGTACTGTTGCCAGACATGCCCACGGTTCCAATCGTCTGCCCTTTTCTTACTTTGTCGCCGGTTTTGACCAAAAGGTCTTTCAGGTGGCCGAACATGGTAGAATATCCATGTCCATGATCGAGGCAAATCAATCGTCCGTACTCTGATTCACGTCCGGCAAAATTGACAACTCCATCGGCAGGGGCGACAACCATTGTTCCTGAAGGAGCAGAGATGTCCATTCCTCTATGGGGACGAGTTCCCCCGGAAGAAGGGGAAAGACGGGTATCTCCAAATCCTGAAGAAATCCGGCCTAATACCGGCCATAGAGAAGGCGTGGCTAAGAGAAACGATTTTTGACCTTGAAGGAACTCCTGGAGTTCTTTCAAATTTTTTTCCCTTTGGGAAAATTCTTGGCGCAGGTCCAAAAGATCGTGGTGCAGGCGGCTAACCAGTCTATTTCTTTCCTTATCCAGAATGGAGACCTCTTCCTCCCGGAAA
>JAURYC010000129.1 GCA_030654105.1 Deltaproteobacteria bacterium | reverse complement strand
TTTCGGAGTAGGAACCTCCGGCCTTTCAACGATCAATGGTTTAAAAGGATCTGGTTTTCCTTCAGGTTTATAAGTATAGGTCATCACCGGCGGTCGTTCCGCTTTCAATTCCGCGGTAAGGGGGGGAAGTATTTTGGCCGGAGTTACCGTTGATTTCCCTACCGGAGGCATGGGAACTTTTGTGGGTTTTGGCGGTTCTCCGCCGCATCCCCCGCAGATTAAAATTGTGCTCAGGAATATTACAGCTCCCAATTCTTTCATGGGATAGCGCTCCTTACTTCTTAGAGGGCGGAACTCCTTTTGGCTCTTGTTGACTCTTTTTATCTTTGGCAAGGTCGCTTGCTTCCTTCTCTATAAATTTGAAAGTGGTAGCTGTACAGGAAGTCGTAATCTCCCATTTCCCAAACGTCTCTTTCACTCCCTCCATTGTGACTCCGGCGATATTTACGATGCGGGGCATCTTACCCACTTTATCGAAAAAAATCGCTACATCGTTATAAGTCCCTTTCACCTTAATTTCCACGGGAATCTCGGCGTAAAATTCTCGGGTCACCTCAGGAACGGGTCGAAAGAGGAGGAACTCTAACCCAGCTTCTTTTCCTAAATTCGAAATATTCGCTAACAGCGAAGGAATCTCTTTACTCGTGGGAAGTTGGGCCATGGCTAAGGTCAACTCTTCCTTCAACTTGGCGGCTTCCGCCTGGAAACGTTTCATGTTGGCGGCGATGATGCGCAGCTCCCGAACCTGCGTTTCCAGCCTACCCACCTCCGTTACTTTCTTCTCCAGCACTTCCGCTTTGGGCAAGTAAATCAAATAAAAGTAAAGCCCCAGAATCACAACCAAAAACAAAGCCAGGATCAGTATCTTCCGGGAGGTAGGTAGTTTGACAATACTATCTAAAGTAATGGTCACGTTGTTTTCCCCTCACGAAGTGGGCCCGCTGGGCGAGCTTCCATACTGTACATTACAGGTAAGGGTGAACTCTTTGAGTTTTACGTCTTTCCGTTCCAGCTGTTGGGAAATGATCAGCTCTACATTTTTGATTACCCCTGATTTTTCCAGATTGATCATAAATTTAGCGATCGTTGGGTTATCCAGGGCGATACCCTTCAGTTCCATTTTCCCGTCTTTCTCTTTTAAGGAGGTTAACCAAAGCCTTCCAGGAAGAGAAGTAGCCATATCATCCAACACGCGTACAGGACCTGTTTTGGCCCGCTGTAATGTATAAATGATATTCAAGCGTCTCTGGAGATCTTCTTTCTCCGCCTTAAATTTATTTACATCTTTGGTATCAATTTTCAGTTGTTTGATTTCCTCATTATAGACGGTTATCTGGGCTTCAACTTTGTTAAGTCGGCTGGAAAGAGAGATATGAAAGAAAAGGGTGATCAGAACTACACAGCCCACGGACAGAAAAAAGACCGATAGCATCTGCCGGGTAGTTTCTTTCTTCTTTAATGCTCGGACCGGCAGCAGATTGATGCGAATCATTTTAAGCCCTCTCTCCTTAAGGCCAATCCCATTCCTACAGCTGTTAAAGGAGCGATTTGTTTGATATACTCTGGGTCAAACGCTTCTGGGTTGCAGTCGATTTGCATGAAGGGATTGAAAACTTCCACCGGTGTTCCAATACGCTCTTCAATCAGTCCAGGGAGCATCTTAATTTTGGCACATCCCCCACTAAGAAAAACTTTTTTAATCTCCCCCCCCGAAGTAGAGGCTGCATAAAATTCTAAGGATCTTCGGACTTCAGTGGCTAGATGTTCGGCTATCCCCTGGACGATCTTCTCTACTTCCGCACTTTGGGGCCCGGAATCTCTTTCTTTAACCTTCAGGGCTTCGGCTTCCTCGTAGGTCATCTTCAGTCGTTTTTGGATCTCCCCGGTAATCTGCCGCCCACCGATGGAGATGTCGCGGGTGAACGCTGAAGTTCCCTCCTTCAGAATATTGATGTTCATAACGCCTGCCCCGATGTTGACCAGGGCCACAACTTCTTCCGCGGGAGATTCGTAGTTCAAGTTGTAGGCGTTTTCAATGGCGAAAGAATCTACATCCACAATTACGGGGCGAAGACCCGCTTCCTCGATGACTGCAGTATAGTCATTAATCATATCTTTTTTTGCCGCCACCAAAAGGACAGCCATCTGATCCTGCCCGGCCGGTTCATCCAAAATTTGGAAGTCTAAGTTTACGTCTTCGATGTCAAAGGGGATATACTGTTTTGCCTCCCACTTAATAGACTCTTCCAGCTGTACTTCAGACATGACGGCGACATTAATTTTTTTAATGATTACCGAATGTCCGGATATCGAAACAGCCACATTTTTTGTTTTTACCTTCAATCCTTCGATTAAGCTCCGAATTGATTCCACAATGCTGGCCGAGTCCATAAAAGCACCATCCACGATGGCTTCCGGAGGAAGGGAAATCATCCCGAAATGTTTCAGTTTTGGGATTTTCTTTCCCAATTCTAACTCCACCGCCTTGATGGAACTTGACCCGATGTCTAAGCCGATTAATTCTTTCTTGTCAAAAATCCCCATGTCTCCCTACCGATCGGGCAAAACTTCCATCCCCTTGCCCCAAAGTTGAAATACATTGATCCGAGGGGTTTGTCTAGTCCGGATTCGCTCTTTCTCGTTGGGAACGTACACCGATAAAACCACTAGGGTGGTCGTCCCCGGTAGGACTTGCACTTGCATGGATTCTGAATAAGAATCATTGTTCTTTAGATCTAAAAAATTGGTTATCAGGCGATAACTTTGGACTGGAAGAATTTCATCAAAATAAATTACATTGGTAGAACATTTGCCATGCAGGAAAGAATATTCCAATTGCTTTCGGGAATCACTCCCCAAACTCAGAGGTGCAAGAAGAAGTTCTCCCAAACCGACTTTGACCTGTTCGGGGATGGTTACTTCTTCTTTCCCCAAAACAAAGACCAAGGGAACTCGTGCCCAAGGGAAAGGACGTTCTTTCATAAATTGTTTGACGTATTCCGTCTCCAGCAAGGCGTTGCCCCGGTTATTGGCCAATATCAGAAGTCGACCTTCTTCCAAGGGGCGCATCTCTCCACGCAAAACAATCTCGTTGGCTTCCTGCAAGGCCTGTTCGGTTGGAAGGGGTATTTCAACGTTCAGGGAAAGAACATCCACGATGTTCTTTTCCATTTCTATGGCCCCAATGTTGAATTGAAAATTGACCAAGGAGACGGAGACACGAAGACTTCGGCCAACCCCTTTTTGTACTTCCCCAATAATCAAAGCGTGAATACCGTTGGCCGGGTCCATAGTGTTAATCCGCCGTTGTAAGCGACGCAGACCTTGGGCATCCAACTTTCCCATAACACTTAGGCCGTTCCAGCTCAAATAGCGATTTACTTTCTCCTGGCTTACTACATTAAATTGGGTCTGAAGATAAAGCCTCCGGGTGATTTTATCAGCCAACTCTCGCCCAGCCTTCACTACATTCCCTGATCCGTCTGTAAAATCAAAGACAGCTACCCGAATAATTGGCCGATTTCGATAGTCAAAAAATTTCTTGGCCAGGGCCGTTTCCAGGCTGGAAAAAAATTTCTCTGTAGCAATTTCCTGTTCGGTGGCCAAACGTCCGGTTGCGAATCCATCCGCTCCTTGGGTTACAGGAGAAAAGGTCAATAGTGACAAGACCAAAGTTAAAATGAATAGGGAAAATAATTTTATATTGGCATTTTTGCGAATAGGGGTGACTGCCGCCAAGTCTTGGAGGAAAGGTTTCATTTTACATCCCCAAAAATTTTTTCTCTTTCGGAAAGCTTTAACCCCAAAGCAAGAATGATCTTTCGCTTTGTCTCCAAACGACAAGTTTTCCCTTTTTCCACCCTATCGATCGTTAATGTAGAAATCCCAGCCTTCCGCGCCAATTCCGCTTTGCTTAATAAAATATTTTCGCGATACTGTTTGAGAAAATTCATTTCTGCTCTGCTTTTAAAACCTGGAGTAGTGAGGATAAATTAATTTGCAACAGAAGTTAGATCGTGCAAAATCAGTTCCAAAGATTATTAAGTTAAGTAATTTTTTAAAAAATTATTTTAATTTAAACTTAATTATATATAATTTATACCTCCTAATTAAACCTTATCGCCTTAAATTCATTAATTTTATTAAAAATATTAATTTTATAATTTCAACTATTCCGTTGACCTTATTTTTATTTTTCCAGGAGTCCTCCCGATTTTCCGGAGAATCCTTTACGTACATTTTTGCGCCTTCTGTAACAATTTTTCAACCCTGCGTGAGTTAATTTAAACACAGATTTAGAGAAAACCGGAAAAAGAAAAAGCAATTTGATTCTTGGGTAGATTCTTTAAATATTTTCCAAGCTATGTCTTACTACTCGAATTTATAGATGATTTCTCCTTTTTTAACTAATCCTAATTCCTCACGGGCAATTCTTTCAACTTCTTCTTTTTTATTTTTTTTCATCCTCTCGATTTGCTGGGCAAGTTTCCGATTTTCTTCGCTCAAACGCCCAGTGGCTATCTTAATTTTTTCCCGCTCTTCCTTTAAGTGGTAAATTTGCATCAAACCCCTTCCACCGAAGATGGTGAAAACAAGCATAGTGGAAATGAAAATAGTCAAGTATAAAAAATATTGTTTTCGAATGGATCCAAAGAAACTCATATGAAGTAAGGAATTTTTCTTGTGATTTTTAAAAATCATAAACTTTCTTTTTTAAATGTAAAGGGGATTTTTTACTTATTTTTTTTCACATAAACCTCGCGGCCGATGTCCTCATCCAAGGCTAAGGTCGTTTCGCCAATTTCCAGAACAAAAGCGGGGCGCTTTTGGGCCAGTCTCACTACTGACCCCGGGATTAATCCCAGAGAACTCAAACGTTCTAAACGGATCCGTGATCGAGGGGTGATAAAAACAATCCGTCCTTCCTCCCCCAGCTTCAAGTCGGCAAGAGGCCGGACCAACGGTTCCATTTCACGCTTAAATCGCGCACAACAGGGGCCTCTGGGTATAGGTTTGCCATGGGGGCAAGTGGGGGGATGCCCCAGAAAGGTACAAACGCTATCCAGGACTTGGGGATTAAGGATATGTTCGAACTGACAGGCACTTGGTTCCATATATTTTTCCTCAAGCTCAAAAACTTCGGAGAGTAACCGCTCGGCCAGGCGATGCCTGCGGATGATTTCTTCAGCCCTTCGTTCCCCTTCCTCCAGAAAAGCAACTTGGCCTTCCTTTAAAGAAATCCATTCATCGCGTTCCATCTTTCGCAGAATATGGTCAGCTTCTTCTTCTTCGGTCATCTGCAAAAATTCTTCCACGCTTACAGGCCCTTTTTCTCGCATGGTCCAGAGAAGTTCCAGAATTTCTTCTCGTTGGTGCGATTCGCTCTTTTCGCCGGCTTCATTCCACCCCCGGCCATGCCTTTTTCGACCCGGGACAGGCCCTTCATTAGCCCTGTTCATCGGCTGACCTCCCTTTCCCCTTAAAAATTCTTTTTAATAAATTTACCGTTTTTGACTCCTCCGCAAATTGATAATGGCAGCGGGGGCAACAAACCAGGCTGCAGGTTTTGCCCAATGGACAACCTTTTGGACATTTACTCAAATCTTTTTGAAAAATATTCCCACAAAGGGGACACCGGATGGCGTTCTCCCCTTCCCCGTTCATAGATTCACCCCCAGAAAACGGAGTAAAAAATTTAACCCTCCACCTACAATAAGCGCAAACGGGAATATGAAGCCAGCCATGGCCAAAGCTTGTCCCAGTCCTCGTTCTTTAATAATCATAAAAAAATTAGCCACGCAGGGTACAAAAAGCGTAATGGTAACCAAGCTTACTACGATTTGAATCGAATCCAGTTCACCGGCTTTGGCCATGACAAATAATCCAGCTGCCCCATAATCCCTGCGCAGGAATCCTAAGAGCAAAGCTTGGCTGGCCTTGGCTGGTAAACCCAGAAACCCGACCACAATCGGCGCGGCCATATTCTGTAGGGCCTTGAGCAGGCCCAGTCGGTCGAGAGCAAACAGGAAAAAGGTGCCCAAGAGAAACAGCGGAACAGCCTCTTTTAAGAACCACTCCAGGCGTGCCAAAGTCTTGATGAAGATATTAGCAAGCGTAGGAATGCGTAGAGGAGGTATCTCCATGATAAAGTCGGCCTTCTCTCCGGGAATGAGTTTTGAGGCTAAAAGCCCCACGAATATCATGCTTCCCATAACCACGAAAGCCCAAAGGACGATCGCCTTCATCGACAACCCCGCGAACATGCCAACCATCACCCCTATTTGAGCCGAACAAGGGACTCCTAAAGCCAGTAGCAACGTGACTAAAATCCGTTCTTTTTTTGTCTCCAGTACGCGGGTAGTAAGGGTGGCCATGGTATCACAGCCCAGACCTAAAACCATGGGAAGGACTGCTTTGCCACTCAACCCCATTACCCGGAAAACCCGGTTGACCATCACAGCCAGACGCGGGAGGTATCCTGAATCTTCCAATAATCCAAAAGCAAAGAAAAAGGTTCCTACGATGGGCAGAACGATAGCAATCGCATAAGTAAGTCCCATGGTCACTAACCCATATGGACCCACAAAAAATTCCTGAAGAAATTGCCACGGAAAAAGGTATTCCACGACCCAAGTAACCGCCGGGTTGATGGCCTTTCCAAAAACTACGTTCAATAAAAAATCTACCCCAATGCCTGCGCCGAAATCCCCGACCCATTTATACATGGCGTAAAGCACCGCGAGAAGAATTGGGACCCCTCCAATGGGGTGGGTTGTCAAGTTACTGAGGGCACGGGCCCCCATTCCCCGGCTACGCTTTTCTTTGCGGAAAACTCCTTCTAAAATTCGATCCACCGCATTCAGCCGCTTCTGGTTGATGAAAAATCCCAGCGGCTCTTGATGCTGACTTTGCAATCTGCGGCTAATCTCTTCGATCTTAAGGATAACCTGTTCGCTGAGTCGGCAGTGCAGCCAATCTTGCAAGCTTTCGTCCCCAGCCAGAAGCATTAAAGCCAGCGCCCGCTTTCCTTTTTGTTTCTCGGGGAGGAGATTCTCAATGGCGGTAACCCCTTCTTCAATTTCTGGACTATAGATCGGGCGAACCTGAGGGGTACAACTTTCTTCCAAAACTTTCCCTAGCCCATCCAGGCCCTTACGGCGGGTGGCAATTGTGGACAACACGGGAATTTCCAATAATTGGGCTAAACCATGACGGTCAATCGTAATACCCCGTTCCTTCGCCTCATCCGCCATATTCAAGACTAACACTACGGGTTTTTCCATCTCGGCAAGCTGCAGGGTGATCATTAAACCACGGCGGAGGTTCTTGGCGTCGCAGACTTGGATGACTTTTAGGTCTTCATCATCCAGGAGGATATCTCGAGTCACCCGCTCGTCTTCGGACATGGGGATAAGATTATTGATTCCGGGCGTATCTACAATCACCCGCCTCCGCCCTCCAACTTTGGAATTTCCCTGGGCAACCTCAACTGCGGTTCCAGGATAATTGGAGACGGCGACATACTGACCGGTCAACCAACCAAAAATCACGCTCTTGCCCACATTCGGATTCCCGATAAGAGCGACTCTGGGGATCACTTCGGGAGCGGCAGATTTTTTTTCACAGCACTTATCCACGTTCCGCTTTTTTCCTCGTTTTCTTGCCCGTCCCTTCTTTTTTGGAAAGGCAATCCGGACACTGGCCATAGAGTTCCAATTTATGTTCGAATATTTGAAAGCCTTTTTTATGGGCGATGCGCGATTGCAACGCTTCAATGCGCTCGCTTGCGAATTCCACGATTTTTCCACAACCGAGACAGATCAAATGATCGTGGTGCTGGCCCTCGGTTTGATGTTCAAAACGGGCAATACGATCGCCAAACTGGCGTGAAGAGGCCCACCCGCTTTCAGCCATGAGCCTGAGAGTGCGGTAGACCGTGGCATGTCCAATCTTCGGGTTTCGCTGGCGGACTCGCTGGTAGAGCTCATCAACGCTCCAATGGTCTCCAGCTTCTATAAACAC
>JAURYC010000128.1 GCA_030654105.1 Deltaproteobacteria bacterium | reverse complement strand
AAATGGCCCATATGGAAATCGAGGCTTACGTCCAGAGCCTTTTGATCACGGCCAAGGATTTTCCCGAGACCTTGCAAAAGGGGTTGGCCACCTTGTTGAAGAGGAAATAAAGTTTCGAGATAAGAGTTTCAAGGCGAAATTTACTAGGACGCAGAATTACGCAGATAACCGCAGAAACAAAAAAGACGCTATGCGCATAGCGCTAAGCGCTAAGCGACTTTCTGTGAATATCCGTGTCCAAAAAGGAATTTCCTATACAATCAAGTTAAAAAATAAAACGCGAAACCCGAAACCTGAAACTCGGAACCCGTAATTTATTTCAAGAGGTAACCATGAAAGAGATTCTTACAGACCTGAAGGCCGAGCAGGAGACCCTGGATCACTTTTTAGGAACTTTAAGCGAACCTCAGTGGGACCTACCTTCCCCAGCGGAGGGATGGACTGTAAAGGATTCCGTTGCCCATATCGCCCATATTGACGAAGTGGCTGTTTCCCTTTTGGGGGGAGATTACACACCTCTGGAAGAAGCCGCGAGGGTCAAATTGGGATTTACGGAAATAGGTCCCCAGAAAGGGCGAGCTATGAAACCCGCAGAAGTTCTGCTCTGGTGGAGAGAGATCCGGTCGGCCATGATGAAAGAGCTATCCCAGTGCGACCCCAAGCAAAGAATCCCCTGGTTTGCCATGCCCATGGGAGCCCGCGCCTTTGCCACCGCAAGGCTCATGGAGACCTGGGCTCATGGCTTCGATTGTTTTGATGCCGCGGGGGCTGAGCCCGAGGATACGGACCGTCTCCGGCATGTTGCTTTTCTCGCTTATATGGCTAGGCCCTATGCTTATCAGGTAAATGGCCTTGCCATACCAACGACTCCTTTGCGAATCGAGCTCATTCTTCCATCGGGAAGTTCTTGGGCGCAAGGACCTGAAGATGCCCCAGACCGGATTCGTGGCCGAGCGGGTGAATTTTGTAGGGTGGCCGTAAGAAGAAGAAATTGGCGGGATATGTCCCTGGAAATCGAAGGGGAGGAGGCCAAGCGTTTTATGGCAATCGTTCAGACCTATGCCGGTCCGCCAGGTTCTGGACGAAAACCCTTAATCCCATGAACCCTCGAATTCCTGAACCTTATTTAGATTTTTCTTCAACGAAGCTGCTTATGGTAGGCGGCAAAGGTGGAGTGGGGAAGACTACCTGCTCAGCAGCCTTAGCCCTCCATTTCGCCCGCTCAGGTCAGAGAACCCTCCTGATTTCCTCTGACCCGACGCCTTCTCTTTCGGATATTTTCGAAACAGATATTGGTGCGAGCGAAAAGCAAATTCAAGGAGTGGCCAATCTCTATGGCTTGGAAATCCATTCTGAAGTCATCCTCCAGCGCTGGAAGGAACGATTTGGTCCGGAGATCCACGAAGTCCTTACGGCGTTTGCCAATTTGGATTACGACTTCGTGGATTATATCGGGGGGGCTCCAGGAATTGAGGAAGAATATATGCTCCATTTTATCGTCGAATTGGTCGAGAAAGGATCCTACGACCGAATCGTCTGGGACACAGCCCCAGCCGGCCACACCTTGCGTCTCCTCCACCTGCCCAAACTCTTTATCACCCACCTGGAAGCAGCCGCCAAGTTCTACGTGAACCTTTACGGGGCTTTTGAAAAAATTGCCAACACGGTCCGCCTGAAAAAAAGCAAAAGGGGCATTCTCCAGATCATCACCGGGTGGCAAGAACTTTCGCAGAGGATTTTAGACTTTATCCGTGACGGGCAACGTACAGCGTATGTCATCGTAACCATTGCCGAGGGTCTCGGCGTTCGCTTGACCGAGCGGTTGCTGCAGGATTTTGAGGCTTTTCATCTGACCGTGGGTCATCTCATCATCAACTACCTCATTCAGGAAGCAGACTGTCCTTTCCATCGCCGGCGGCAAGCCATGCAGCGTAAGTATTTGCGGCAGCTTAGGGAAACCTATGGCCAGCGCATGGCTCTCATTGAAGTCCCTTTGCTTGCCGATGAGGTGAAGGGAATCAAGCGCATCCGGGAGGTCGCTGACCTTCTTTTTCCGGAAGCGAAAAAATCGTCTTTGAAACGATGAAAGGGTGATTTCCATATGAATCGGAGTAAGGTCACTTTCCTTTTTGGATTTAGCATCCTGTTCGGGCTATACCTGACCAGCCTTTATAGCTATCTTTTGTTCCACAGCCTTGCGGAGATATTCAGCATAATCATCGCCTGCGGCATTTTTATGATTGCCTGGAACTCTCGCCGCTTTCTCGATAACCATTATCTTCTTTTCATCGGTATTGCTTATCTATTTGTTGGGGGTCTGGATTTGGTCCACACCCTGGCCTACAAAGGAATGGGGGTTTTTTCGGGATATAATGCCAACTTGCCCACTCAATTATGGATTGCGGCTCGTTATCTCCAGAGCATCTCCCTGCTTCTTGCCCCTTTATGGATCGGCCGGAAGTTGAAAATTAATTCTATGTTGCTGGCTTACGGGGTTGTCGTTGCTCTGTTGCTTTTGGCGATTTTCCCCTGGCAGATTTTTCCCGATTGTTTCATGGAAGGTCGGGGATTAACCCCTTTTAAGAAGATCAGCGAATATATCATTTCTCTGATTCTTATGACGGCCATAATCCTTTTGATTCAAAGACGGAAGGAATTCGACGATATTGTGTTCCAATTGTTGAATTGGTCAATCCTCACCACCATCGCAGCCGAATTGGCTTTTACTTTTTATGTAAGTGTCTATGGCCTTTCCAATTTGGTCGGACACCTTTTCAAGGTTGTATCTTTCTATCTCATCTATAAAGCCCTAATTGAGACAGGCTTGGTAAGGCCTTACGATCTCCTCTTCCGTAATCTGAAAAAAAGTGAAGAAGCCCTGCGCTTCTCCGAGAGCAAATTCTCCAAAGCCTTTCGCTCCAGCCCAAGCCCGGTTACGATTTCTTCCCTCGCCGAAGGGTGCTATATCGAGGTCAACGACAGTTTTCTGCAGCTAATGGGATATTCTCGGGAAGAGGTCATTGGTCATACCACCCTCGATCTCAACATTTGGAACCAGCCAGAGGATCGCGCCAAGATGAGAGAAATATTGCAGGAACAGCGGGCCATTCGCGATCTGGAATGCGCTTTTCGCACCAAATCCGGCGAAGTCCGGATTGCCCTTTTAGCGGCAGAAATCATCGAGGTCAAGGGTGAACCCGCAAAGAATATCTTGATGCCGTAGTAAATCTACTCCGCACCTGGAGCCAGTGCCGCTGTTTGGGGATTAGAATATTGCTGAAGAAGGGGCAAATTCCTTATGAATCCTATGTAGGATTCAGCCAAGAGTTCTGGGAATCAGAGAATCGACTCCACCACCTCTCTTCCCAGCTGCTGGCGGCCCAGGAAAATGAAAGAAGGCGGATCGCGCGGGAACTTCACGACAGCATCGGACAGTCCCTGGCCGCCACCAAATTTATCCTGGAAAAGAAACTCAGCCAGTTAAGCAACGGGAGTCCCCCTCCGGGGGTTACCCTGAAAGATGTGATTCCCATGATTCAAAAGGCCATTGAAGAAAGTCGCAGGATATCGATGGACCTGTGGCCGTCCGTCCTTGATGACCTGGGAATTTTATCGGCCATCAGCTGGTTTTGCCGGCAATTTGAAGCGGCTTACGAGCGGGGAGCCAATTATTTCCTGGTAAAAGGTTCAGCTACCAATGAGGAGATCTTAGGGTTGGTCGAATCCATTCTATCCGATTCAGGTTTTAACTTACAGGGTTCAAAACGATAGTCCCTTTGGGATGAAATTGTGCGCAGAATGGCGACACCGTTGCTACGGATCAAGGAGCGATTTACATTCGAAGCGCGAAACCCGCAGTTCGAAACAAATTCGAATTTCCGTAACAGTTTAGCCCTTTGAAAAATTGGCTAAACTTCAATGCCAAAGGCAAATTGTAAATTTTAAAATGATAGGCATTTTCCCCTGAAATTTACACTTTTCATTTTGCAGCTTTCATTTTTCAATGAAAATTAAAGGTTCTTTTCAAAACGCTAAATTAATACGGCAATCTAAGCCTCAAATTGACCATTCCGCAATGCGGATTCCGCAATCCGCAATCTACAATGCAAATTTGCCCTTGCCCACCATACCCTCAAACCGGGCTGAAGACCCTCTTATCCTGACGATCGACATCGGCACATCTTCTGTGCGCACCGCACTCTTTGACCGGTTGGGTCGGGCGGTGGAAGGATTAGAGGTCCGTCAGGCCCATGAGATCCGAACGACTGGCGAAGGCGCTTCCGAAGCAGACCCCGACCTTCTGTTGCAACGGGTCTTTGGCTGCCTGGACCGGTTAATGGCCAAGGCCCGTCCATTGGCCGGGAAAATTGCCGGAGTGGCCGCTTGCACCTTCGTCAACAATATTTTGGGGGTGGACAAGAAAAACCAGGCCGTAACGCCGCTCACCACTTATGCCGACACCCGGGCCGAAGCAGCAGTAGCCGGGCTGAAGGCTGAGTTTGACGAAGCCGCCATCCATGATCGAACCGGGTGCCATTTTCACTCCAGTTATTTGCCGGCCCGTTTGCGCTGGCTATTTAGCCGCCAGCCCGATCTTTTCCGGCGGGTAACGCGGTGGATATCGATGGGCGAGTATATGGAGCTGAAACTCTTTGGGGCAACGGCGGTGAGCTACTCGGTGGCTTCCTGGACCGGCTTACTTAACCGCCGCCAACTGGTCTGGGATGCAAAACTTCTTGCCCGGCTCCCTGTGGGGGTGGAACAACTTTCGCCACTTACGGATATAAACATTCCTCGGCAAGGCCTCCGGCCCCAATTTGCGGCCCGTTGGCCAGCTCTTCGCCAATTGGCCTGGTTTCCGGCAGTGGGGGACGGGGCCACGGCCAATATTGGAAGTGGGTGCCTGTCTCCCGCACGGGTGGCTTTAACCGTGGGTACGACCAGTGCTCTGCGGGTGGTCATGAATAAGCCGGTTGGTCATCTCCCTCCTGGCTTGTGGAATTACCGCGTGGATGAGCGACGTTCGCTGCTCGGCGGGGCATTGAGCGAAGGCGGAAGTGTTTTTGCCTGGATGAAGGCGATTTTGAATCTCAAGGATTTTTCAAAAGTGGAAGCAGACCTGGCGGCCCTGGAACCGGACGCCCATGGCCTCACGGTCCTACCCTTCCTGGCTGGAGAACGCAGCCCAGGGTGGGCTGGACAAGCCCGGGCTACGATCCATGGATTGTCGCTGGCCACGAATCCTATGCACATCCTGCGGGCGGGGTTGGAAGCGGTGGCTTACCGCGTCGCTCTGGTTTTCGGATTGTTACGCCAGAGGTTACCCGCCGAGCCTGAAATCGTGGCCAGTGGAGGAGCCTTGCTTCACTCTCCTGCCTGGCTGCAAATCATGACGGACGTACTGGGAAGGCCAGTGGCTGTTTCTGGGGTTCAGGAGGCTTCGAGCCGGGGAGCTGCCCTATTAGCCCTGGAATCCCTCGGCGCTGTCCCCGATCTGGAAAGAGTCCCCGATTTTATAAGCGCCGTTCATCAGCCCGATGCTAAACGGCACATCCGCTACCTTAAGGCAATGGAGCGACAACAAAATTTGTATCAAAAGCTGGTTAAACCCCGCGCGCCCTCACAGGGAAAAACTTGAACGCTCCCAGCCGGCAGGGGCAAAAATTCATTCTCAGCAACACTCTCACTCTGGTAACTGAATTCTATTTTGTTCGGTTTTACTTCAGCGCTGCAATAATCTCGCGGCAGAAGGCGGGGAGATCATCCGGAGTTCGCGAGGTGATCAGGTTGCCGTCCCGCACCACTTCATGGTCCACATATTTGGCGCCGGCGTTGACTACGTCGTC
>JAURYC010000127.1 GCA_030654105.1 Deltaproteobacteria bacterium | reverse complement strand
TCAGGTTGACTTTTTCCACCTTATCCAAGTCTTTTGGGTAGAACCTTGAACCGCAGTAAAAAACAACGGATGAGAACAAGGGCATAAGGCAAGCCATCTGCAGGGCCACGGTAATCCCGTACCGGTCCGAAAGGGCTCCGGTTACGATGGGGCCGAGAGAGCTGCCCAGTAAATTTTGCGCGATTACGCAAAGCGCATAAGATATGGCCCGCAACCCCGGATGGATAACATCCTGGGTGACCGCCATGGCTGATGAGGCCCAGGCGATGGAAGCAACCAACAGCCTGGCCTGAATTTTCTTTTTCATCCACCGGTCCGCAATCCACAATTAATGGTTCTATTTAAAAAATTTCGATACATCAAATCCGGCAACCATGGCCAGGACAATGCTGCCCGGGCTGATGGGTTTGGGATCCGTGATGACGTTTAGGCAGGCAGGCACACCCGCAGCAAAAGCCTCATCCAGGGCCGGCCGGATGTCCTCGGGGGTTTCTACCAGTATTCCTTTTCCACCGAGAGCTTCCACTGCCTTATGATAATTGACCATGCCGATCTCCGTTCCTTCTTTGATGAAACGGCCAAGTTTGACTTCCTGCGAATGCCGGATCATTCCCCACTGCTGGTCGTTGCAGATGACCGTGACCACCGGCAGGTTTTTCCGGAGGGCCGTTTCAAATTCCATAAAGTTAAAGCCAATAGAACCGTCGCCGGTGACCAGGCAGACCCGTTTATCCGGGTAGAGCAATTTAGCGCCAAGGGCATAGGGGAGGCCGCAGCCGAGACACCCAAATAACCCGGATTCCAGGTAATGCCCGGATTGTCTGACGGTCCGGGTCATAGACATCCACACTTGGGTATCTCCGCCGTCGCTGACCACAATATCATCTTCCCGATTCATATAGTTGTTGACTTCGGCACAGATGCGCATGTGGTGGGCGGGGATAGATTTACTTCCCCAATTTAATGCTCCGAAAGCTTTCTTGTCCTTTTCTTTTTCTTTGAGAAATTCGACCCAGGGTGCAAACCGATGCCTGAGGGCTGAACTTCTTTCCGTTTGGTCGATGAGTTGATTCATTTTGAATCATTTGTTGAATGGAATCGTTGCTGGTTACGTCCAGGTCAAGAGCCAGGGTTTTAACCCCATATTTTTCTGCCAGACTGCTGGCGATGCTCTGCATCTCTTGGCGCATTCCCATTTTTACACCACCAACGCTCTCCGGGCCCTTTCCGAGATCGGCAATGATGACATTAGCGCCACAGGAAGCCATTTTCGCGACAATGGCAAAACCAATTCCAGTTCTTTTCCCTGCCCCCGTAACCAAGGCCGTCTTTCCCTTCAGGTCTTCATACCTAGAAAAATCCTTCCTTATCGAACATACCGAATCAGGCAGTTAAGTAAGATTTCAATTCCTCCGGTGCCCCGCGGATACCTTTTATCAACCACCCTCAATCGCCCGCGCAGGGCAGATGTCCGAACACGTACCGCAGTCGGTGCAAAGGTCAGGATCGATCCTGGGCCTTTCTTTTCCGGCAGAAATAGCCTCGAGGGGACAGACTTGCAAGCATTCTCCGCAGTTGGTGCAGCGCTCAGTAATCCGGTAAGCCATATGTTCAATGTGGAATTCGGAGTGCGGAGTGCGGAGTGCGGAATTTCTAACCGGAATAACGGGTTTAGATTTTTATTCCGCATTCCTCATTCGGCATTCCGAATTTAAAAGTTCCTCCACATATCCTCATCCGTATAGATTTTTTCTTTCTCGGCGTCAATGCCCATGGCATCCATTTCCACATTCCGGCGATCACTCAGATCGCCTAGGAACTCTTGGAAAGTTTCATGCTGGATGAGAGCGTCCATGATCTGACTCGTACCCGTCCAGATGAGGCACAGGCGGGAGTCACGCAGATACCTCTCTAAGGGGTAAACATTGGTATAACCGATTCCCCCTAAAACCTGCATGGCGATGTTAACGATAGACCAGGAAGCTTCCGTAGCAAATTTCTTGGCTTCGCTGACCAACCGCCGATGGGGCATTCCTCTGTCCACGGTTTTGGCCGCTCCATAAACCAACCCCCGGGCCGCATCCAACCGGGTCATTGCGTCGGCAATCATCGAACTGACTGCCTGAAACTTCCGGATTTTCTTGCCAAAGGCGACCCTTCGGTCGCTGTAGCGGATGGCAACTTCCAAGGCCCCACGGCCCCCCCCTACAGATGCTGCAGCCGAAGTGAGGCGTTCCGGGATCATCATCCGGTCGAAAAGCAGAGCACCATATCCCAGCTTTCCAACCAGGTTCTCCTTGGGTACACGACAGTTCCGGAAGACCAGCCTTCCCACGCCAGTGCCCCGGCATCCCAGGAGGCCGTATACATGTTCCACCTGGACTCCCGGACCTTTCTCCACGATAAACATGGAGATCCGCTGATGAAGAGGTGCTTTGGGGTCCGTGTTACAGTAAACAGTGAAGAAATCTGCCGCTTCGGCTCCGACCACAAAACGTTTCTGGCCATTCAATATAAAAGAATCACCATCAGCAACTGCGCGGGTCGTGGCCCCGAAAAAATCAGACCCACCCCTCGGTTCGGTAAGGGCTTCTTCCGGGATCTTGGTGCCGGTGATGATGGGTCTCAAATATCTTTCTTTTTGTTCATCAGTTCCAAAGACGTTGAGAGCCTCACCCACGATGGAAGACATCACAAAAGCACAACCCAAGGCCACTCCCAGAACCCCCACTTCCTCTTCGGCTACGACTTCCGCGGTCCAGGGTAACTCCCGCCCACCCCATTTTTTGGGGAACCGTATTCCCCGAAGGCTATGTTCGGCCAGCTTAGCGATAAATTCATAAGGAAACTTGATCTCGTCCCGGTCCATGGCTCGCAAAAGGTCTGCCGGCACTTCATCCCTGACAAATTGGCGAACTTCATCCCGCAGCGCTTTCTCTTCTTCGGTCAGCAGGGCGTCATAGAGCATGGTAGCCTCCTTTCATCATCAGAACGTCTTTTCTGTGGTCTACTTTAGAGATCAACCAAGGAAATGTTCTTTCGTCTTACAGACAGCCTTATGAAACTCCGGGGATAAATTTAATGGATAGGAAATTCCTTTTTGGACACGGATTCACCCTGTTAGATGTTTACTATCTAACAGGGTAAACACAGATTATCAGGATAAACTAAAAAGAAAATAA
>JAURYC010000126.1 GCA_030654105.1 Deltaproteobacteria bacterium | reverse complement strand
ATTGTGCCTATTTTTATCGAGGAATCCATGACTGATCCGTAAAAACCATTTGCCAAATTTTCAAACTCGATAATTCCCCCCTCCCCTACAAATCCGAATTTTTTCACAGCTTCGGGGAGGGATAGGGTGGGGGGGATTGCTTAACAAAATTTTCAAAGTTTGAACGTTAGTAGTACAGATAAGCACAGATAAAATTAATAAATTCTTAATAAAATTTTCAGAAATTGAAGGTTAGTAAGACAGAGAAAAGATTGAGCTCATTTGTTTTTTACTATGAAACTACGAAATTATTTTCTGTGTTCTCTATGGTTTCGTTGTTTCTCGAATCGTCCTCCGTCAAACGGCCACTCCCAATTCATCCGGACCACCAATCCTCCCCAGGATGGCCGAAGCTGCTGCCACAGCCGGATTAGCCAGATAAACCTCGCTCTCCGGATGGCCCATCCGCCCCACGAAATTGCGATTGGTCGTGGTCACAGCGCGCTCCCCCTTGCTTAAGATGCCCATATAGCCACCCAGACACGGACCACAGGTCGGGGTGCTGATGACCGCCAGGGCGTCCAGAAAGATTTCGAACAGGCCTTCTTTCAAAGCTTGCCGGTAGATCTCCTGGGTCGCCGGGATGATAATCAACCGCGTATAAGGTGCTCGTTTCCTCCCTTTGAGAACACGGGCCGCTGTGCGCAAGTCTTCCAAACGGCCGTTGGTACAGGAACCGATGACCGCCTGATCGATGGCCACATTGCCCACCGCACTGATGGGCCTGACATTGGAGGGCAGATGGGGGAAGGCTACCTGAGGTTCAATCCGGGTGACATCGATATCCAAGGTTTGAATGTACTTGGCCTCGCCATCGCTATAGTGAAATTTATAGGGGCGTTTGGCCCGGCTTTGCACGTATTCTTTGGTTAATTTATCGGGAGCTATAATCCCATTTTTTCCTCCGGCCTCGATCGCCATGTTGGCCATGGTCAGGCGACTATCCATGGAGAGATTGGCAATGGCCTCCCCGGTAAATTCCATTGCCTGGTATAAAGCCCCGCCCACGCCTATCTTGCCGATGGTGTAAAGGATTAGATCTTTCCCGTCCACCCAGGGGCGGCGCTTCCCCTGGTAGATTATTCTGATGGTTTCCGGCACCCGAAACCAGGCCTCGCCAGTAATCATGGCCGCAGCAAAATCCGTAGAGCCCACGCCCGTGGAGAAAGCGCCCAGCGCCCCGTAGGTACAAGTATGGCTGTCCGCCCCGATGACGAGGTCGCCGGGAAGGACAAGCCCTTGTTCGGGGAGCAGGGCATGTTCGATGCCCATTTCTCCTACTTCATAATAATGGGTTAAATTCTGTTCTCGGGCAAACTGGCGCATGAGCTGGCATTGCTGGGCCGACTTAATGTCTTTGTTCGGAACGAAATGATCGGGAATGAGTACGACTTTGTCCGGATCAAAAACTTTCGTGGCCCCGGCCCGGCGGAATTCCTCGATGCCGATGGGCGCGGTAATGTCATTGCCCAGAACCAAATCGACCCGGGCGTTGATCAGTTGCCCGGGTTCGACTTCCCGGAGGCCGGCATGTTCGGCCAGAATCTTTTCGCTAATGGTCATCGGTCGAATCATTTTCAAACTCCCTTGATACGCTTTTGGTACTCTAATTTATTCAGTCCATTGACATAGGCTTTGGCCGCTGCCATGATGATATCGGTATGGGCCCCTTGCCCGGTGACCCGGATTCCTTCTTCTTCCAGGATCACCATGACCTCCCCCTGGGCGTCCGTACCGCCGGTGATGGCGTTGACCAAAAACTTGAGTAGGTGACTTTTGGTCTTGGTAATCCTGGAGATCGTTTTGTAGGCCGCATCTACCGGGCCATCCCCAAATCCCGCCTCCTGATAGAGTTTCCCTCCGATCTCGATCTGAACCGTGGCTGTGGGTACAGTTACCGAACCGCTGACCACGGTGAGGTTGACCAATTTGAATTGGTCGGGAATGCGCAGAATTTCATCGGCAATAATAGCTTCCAGGTCTTCATCGAAGACCTGTTTCTTTTTATCGGCCACTTCCTTGAAGCGCTGGAAGGCCTGGTTCAGGTGGGCCTCGTTGAGTTCATAGCCCAGGGTCTTAATCCTCTCCCGGAAAGCATGGCGGCCCGAGTGCTTGCCCAGAACCAGAGTGGAATGGGAGATGCCTACGGATTCCGGGCGCATAATTTCATAAGTGGTCTTCTCCTTCAGGACTCCATCCTGGTGGATGCCGGCTTCATGGGCAAAGGCGTTAGCGCCGACGATAGCTTTATTGGGGGGGACAAGGATACCCGTAATGCCGGAGAGGAGTCGGCTTGTTGGGTAGATCTGCTCGGTTACGACTCCAACCTGGTAAGAGAAGAAATCGCGCCGCGTCTTCAAAGCCATAACGATCTCTTCCAAGGAAGCATTTCCGGCCCGCTCCCCGATTCCATTAATGGTGCACTCCACCTGGCGGGCACCATTTTCCACAGCCGCCAGGCTGTTGGCTACGGCCATTCCCAGATCGTTGTGGCAGTGAACGGACAGGATGGCTTTATGGATGTTTTTCACTTTTTGGCGGAGAAATGTAATCAATTTTCCGTATTCCGTGGGGATGATGTAACCCACAGTGTCCGGGATGTTGACGATGGTGGCGCCGGCTTCGATGGCCGCCTCGACGACCCGAGCCAGATATTCCGGGTCTGAGCGAGTTGCATCCTCTGCGGAAAATTCTACTTCCTGGGTATACCGCTTGGCGTAAGCCACGGCCCGGCCCGCTTCTTCCAAAACTTCCTCGCGGCTCTTGCGCAGCTTATATTGCAGATGAATATCCGAGGTAGCGATGAATACATGGATGAGCGGATTGCGGGCATATTTCAGAGCCTCCCAGGCCCGGTCGATGTCTCCCGGCGTTGTTCGGGACAAGCCGGCGATTTGCGGCTCCTGAACCTCCTGGGCAATGCGTTTAACCGATTCGAAGTCTCCCGGCGAGCTACTGGGAAAACCCGCTTCGATCACATCCACGTTCAAACGCTCGAGTTGGCGGGCAAGCATTATTTTTTCATCCAGATTCATGCTGGCGCCTGGGGACTGCTCCCCATCGCGCAGCGTGGTATCGAAGATACGAATTTTCTCCATGGCTGAAACCCTCTCTTAACTACGAAAAATGATATCAGGCCGCTCCTGCCTCTCCTGAGCCTGCATTTCTCCTCGCCCTTTCGAATTAAACGGCTTTTTCCTCCGGCAAAAGAGGCCTGGACGCACGCCGGCGGCGGAGGAATATGATGGCCATGATAGGGCCAGAGATGGCATAGATCAGAAAGAGGCCAAAGAGAGTGTATTCGGGTTCGTAGGCCACAACGATAATCAGCAGAATGGCGATCACCAGCCAGCGAAAAGGTTTACGACGGAAGAGCTCGATGTCCTTGAACCCATAATACTTCACCGTACTCACCATTAAAAAAGCCAAAATATAAGTGGCGATGAGGACCGTCAGGTGTTTACTGACCCCTATATCGCCCAGCTTGTAAAAGACCAGGATACCCGTGGCGATCAGACCGGCGGCTGCCGGTATCGGCAGGCCGCTGAAGTAGCGGCTTTCCACTGTATTCACCTGAATGTTATAGCGGCCCAGGCGCAGGGCTCCACAGACCACGTAGAGAAAAGCAGCCAGCCAACCCAAGCGCCCAAAAGGCTCAAGGGCCCAGGCGAAAACCAGCATACCCGGGGCGACGCCAAAGGCGATGACGTCGGCCAGGGAGTCAAATTCTACGCCGAAGCGGCTGGTCGTATTCGTATAGCGGGCAACCCTCCCATCCATTCCATCCAATAGGCCGGAAATCAAGATGAAGATGGCCGCTGCGTAAAAATCTTCTTGCAGGGTACGGAGGAGCGAGAAAAAACCACAAAAAAGGCTGGTGGCGGTGAAGAGGTTGGGGAGAATATAAATCCCCTTGCGCATGCTGTCGATTTTTTTTCTGCGTTCCTTCTTCTCCCGTCTCATATTAAGACCCCTAATATCGTTTGCCCGCCAAAAACTTTTTGGCCAATCTGGGCCTGAACGCGGGTGTTGGCGGGTAAATAGACATCCACCCGGGACCCGAAGCGGATCATTCCGAATCGGCAACCCCGTTCCACCACGTCTCCCTTCTTAATCCAACAGACAATCCGACGAGCGATTAAGCCGGCGATTTGGACGAACAACAAGCGCGTTCCATCCGGAGCTTCCATCAGCAGGGCATTCTGCTCATTCACAGTGGAAGCTTTATCTAAGTTGGCCCGGATAAATTTTCCCGTTTGATAGGAGGAATCGATAATGCGCCCAGTCAGAGGGATACGGTTTACGTGGACATTGAAAAGGGACATGAAGATGCTCACTTTGAGGGTTGGCCCTTTCAGCAAGTGTTCTTCCCAACAAGGTTCTACCTTGATGATTTTCCCGTCGGCTGGCGAAAGAACGGCCTTCTCTCCCGGAGGAATGGATCGCTCTGGGTCCCGGAAAAAGTAGATAACAAAAAGGGTGAGGAGAGAGAAAACCCCCGCTAAGGCCGTAAAGCACAGAATCCAAAGGATCAAAGAGAGGGTGGCCAAGGGGAGAATGAAAATAGCCCCCTCCTTGGCCACGGGGATTCTTAGGGTGGATCGGCTCACACTTTCCCCTTGGGTTTGATCCAGGGCATCATGGCCCGTAATTCCTTACCGACTTTTTCGATGAGATGCTCGGCTTCTTCCTTCTTCCGGGCATTGTAGATGGGCCGCCCGGCCTGATTCTCCAGGATCCAGTTTTTGGCGAAGGTGCCATCCTGAACGTCGCGGAGGAGTTTCTTCATGGTCTGGCGGGTTTCCTGGGTAATAACCTTGGGGCCGGCATAATAGTCCCCGTACTCTGCAGTATCGCTCACGGAATAGCGCATCCAGCTGAATCCTCCCTCATAGATCAAATCGACTATGAGTTTGAGTTCATTCAGGCACTCAAAGTAGGCAATTTCGGGCTGGTATCCAGCCTCCACCAGGGTATCAAACCCGGCTTTAATCAGCTCGGTGACTCCCCCGCAGAGAACCGCCTGTTCCCCCAATAGGTCCGTCTCGGTTTCTTCTTTAAAGGTGGTCTCGATGACCCCTGCCCGCGTACAGCCGATGCCTTTGGCATAGGCCAAAGCGGTTTCCTTTGCTTTCTTCGTATAGTCCTGGAAAATCGCCAGCAGGCCGGGAACTCCGGTGCCGGTCTCGAATTCCCGCCGGAGAATATGGCCCGGGCTCTTGGGGGCAATCATGATCACATCCACCTGGGGGAGAGGAACGATCTGATGATAATGAATGTTGAACCCATGGGAAAAGACCAGGGTCTTACCCGGTTTTAAATTGGGCTTAACGTCTTTTTGGTAGAGGGCAGCCTGAACATTGTCTTGGGCCAGAATCTGGATAAGGTCCCCCTGGGCGGAAACTTCCGCAGCCGTCATGGGCTTGAAACCGTGCTTCTTGGCCAAATCATAGTTCTCGGTTCCTTCCAGCTCGGCTACGATGACATCCACTCCGGAATCCCGTAAGTTCAGGGCCTGGGCGTGGCCCTGGCTGCCGTACCCGATAATGGCCACTTTTTTCCCTCGGAGTACGTTCAGGTCGGCATCTTTGTCGTAGTAAATTTTTGCCATGTAATCCCTCCTTAAAACAAGATAGTTTAACGCGTTGTTCAACTAGGAAGATTTTTGAAGATCTTTTTCCCGTATCCCACTCGCATTGGCTCCTTCTTTGCGGACCCGGGTGATCGCTACTTTTCCCGTGCGCACAATTTCCATGATGCCGATGGGAACGAGAAGGTCAATGACGGCCTGGATCTTTTTTTCATCTCCGGTAATTTCCAGGGTAAAGGATTTTGGGGAAACGTCCACCACCTTCCCCCGGAAAATGTCTACGATCCGTAGAACTTCAGCTCGCGAGGTCGTCTCGGCTGTTACTTTGATCAGGGCCATTTCCCGTTCCACATAATCAGAACCCGTAAGCTCGAGAACTTTGATCACGTTGACCAGTTTGTTCAGTTGTTTAATGATTTGTTCAACGATTTGGACGTTCCCGCGGGTGACCAGAGTCATCCGCGAAATCGACGGGTCTAAGGTCTCGGCCACATTTAGGCTCTCGATGTTAAAACCCCGGCCACTAAAGAGCCCGGAGATCCGGGAGAGGACTCCCGGTTCATTATCCACTAAAACCGATATAACGTGTCGCATTTTCCCCTTATACCAGAAGCATTTCGGTCAAGGCCGCGCCAGCCGGAACCATGGGATAAACACATTCGTCCCGATCCACTACGAAATCCATAACCACGGGCTGGCGAATCGCCAGGGCCTCGCGGATGACCGGTTCAACTTCTTCCGGCTTGGTTGCCCGCAGGCCAACGGCCCCGTAAGCTTCGGCCAGCTTGACGAAGTCAGGAGCGACCTCGAATATAGTTTGGGAATAGCGCTGCGCGCAGAAAAGCTGTTGCCATTGGCGCACCATACCCAGGCAGTGGTTGTTCAACACCGCCACCTTCACCGGAAGTTTATATTGAACGGCCGTGGCCAACTCCTGAATGTTCATCTGGAAGCTTCCGTCGCCAGCGATATCGATGATGGTTTTATCCGGGAAGGCCACCTGCGCGCCAATGGCTGCGGGGAAACCATAACCCATTGTGCCTAACCCGCCAGAGGTGATCAACGTACGTGGCTGGGTAAAGGTAAAAAACTGGGCCGTCCACATCTGATTCTGGCCTACTTCCGTGGTGATGATGAAGTTGCCCCCCGTGATTTCTTGAGTAATTTCGTTGATCTTTTTTACAACGAATTGGGGTTTAATGCAGGGGCCGGATTTATAAGTTAAAGGGGATGTTTTTATCCATTCCTCAATCTGCTTCAACCAGTCCACCCGCGCTTGGAGCCAATCCTGAGCGGGTTCTTCCTCGAAGAATTTGAGCATCGCTTTGAGGACATTCTTGACATCGCCAACGATGGGAATGTCCACAAGAACATTCTTGGAGATGGAAGTGGGGTCGATGTCGATATGGATTTTTTGAGAGCGGGGAGAAAAGGTTTCCACCTTACCCGTTACCCGGTCGTCAAACCGGGCCCCAACCGCAATGAGCACATCACAATGGGTGATGGCCATATTGGCCTGAAAGGTTCCATGCATTCCGAGCATACCCAAGAAGAGAGGGTTCGTTCCCGGGAAGCCTCCCAATCCCATGAGGGTCGTCGTTACAGGAATGGAAAACTTTTGGGCCAAGGAAGCAAGTTCTTTGGAAGCGTTGGAGAGGATGACTCCCCCACCGGCATAAATCAAAGGCTTTTGGGCTTGAGCGATGAGTTTTACCGCTCTTCTGATCTGTCCGGGATGACCCTGGTACGTTGGATTATAGCTGCGCATCTTGACCTTGGCAGGGTAGGCGAACTCCGTACTGTCGGCCATTACATCTTTGGGTAGATCCACAAGGATCGGGCCGGGCCTTCCTGTCCTGGCCAAGTGGAAGGCCTGTTTAATGATCGCAGCCAGGTCCTTGACGTCTTTGACCAGGTAATTGTGCTTGGTACAGGGACGGGTGATGCCGACAATGTCTGCCTCCTGAAAAGCATCGTTGCCGATGAGCATGGTGGGCACTTGACCGGTGAAGACCACCAGAGGAACAGAATCCATGTAGGCGGTGGCGATGCCGGTTACGGCATTGGTGGCGCCGGGGCCGGAAGTCACCAGGCAAACCCCCACTTTGCCCGAAGAGCGGGCATACCCATCGGCCGCATGCACGGCTCCCTGTTCATGGCGCACAAGGATGTGGCGGATTTCTTCGGAATATTTCAACAGCGTGTCGTAAATGCTTAGGACAGCTCCTCCGGGAAATCCGAAGATTGTATCCACCCCTTCCAGCTTCAGACTCTCAAAGAGAATTTCCGCTCCCGTTTTCTTCAAAACTTTACCCCCGTGCGCCCTGGGATCGGTATTTAGCGAGAATGGCCTCGATCCGATCGCGGCCAGCGAGTTTCAATTTTTGGATTTTTTTTCGTTCCACTTCTTCCTCAGGCGTGAGGTACAAATGACGGCTCAGTTCCGCAAGTCTGCGTTCAAATTCTTCGTGCTCATCCATATCTCGCTTCAGCTCGGGGTCGCTGGAGATGTACTTCTGGACGAGTTCCAGGTCACGCTTCTCCATCGCCTCTCCTCCTTTTCAAAAAATAGCAATCGATTGCAAGAATGAAAGTAAAATCTTATACTAAGAAAGCCCATTTGTCAAATCTGGGGACCTAAGGTTTAAGCCGCCAGGCCCATTGAACCCTCAACACTTAATACTCATTCCCGGAGGTACCATGAATTCCGTTAAAAGAGAAAAAGATTTAACCTGGGAGCCTCATCCCTTTTTGCCCATTCAGATCAAGCTGCTGGTTACCCGGAAATTGGATCAGGCCGATGTGACCTGCTTCCTGGTTAAAATTCCCGTGGGCAAGGAGATCCCCGAGCATACCCATGAAATCCAGGAGGATATAATTTTCCTCCTTTCCGGAAAAGGAAAAATGTGGATTGATGGCATCGGAGATTTCGACATCGAGAAAGGCACTTTTGTCCGCGTCCCTAAAAATACCCGGCACAGGATCTATGATGTCACCGAGGAGATTTTGAATTACGATGTCTTTGCTCCCCCGTTATTTTAGTTCGGAGTAGGGTATGCAACTGATCTCGGCAATCACCTGGTCCATGGCCGCGGCCGGATCTTGGGCCAAGCGAACAGGGCGGCCGATGACGATATAGTCCGCTCCGGCGGTGATGGCTTCCTTGGCGGTCATTACCCGTTTCTGGTCATCTTGGCCGGGTGCGGCAAACGCCGGGCGGATCCCGGGGGTCACGATGATGAATTGCGGGCCACAGCGCTGGCGTATGGAAATGATTTCCTGGGGCGAGGCAACAACTCCATCGATTCCTGCCTTTTGGGCTAATTCTGCCAGGTGGACGACGTGCTCCGATACCGGCCCGATCCAACCTATCTCTTTGAGGTTCTCTTCATCCAGGCTGGTAAGAATGGTCACGGCTAAGATTATGGGCCTGGGCCGATTCAACTTTTCGGCCATATTGCGGCAACGCTGTGCTGTTGCACGCATCATTTCCATCCCGCCGGTGGCATGAAGGTTGAACATTGGCACACCCAATTTGACGGCTTCTTCCGCTGCCCGGGCTACTGTGTTGGGGATATCATGGAGTTTCAGGTCGAGAAAAACATCCCCGCCTTCTTCTTGAACCGCTTTTACCGCCTCTGGGCCGAAGGCAGTGAAAAGCTCCAGTCCAACCTTGAACAACCCTACCCGGTCTTTCAGCAAGCCCACGAAACGCCGCACTTCTTCTAAAGTGGCCACATCGAGGGCAAAGATAATCTTTCTGCGAACGGCTTCCCTCATTTTCCTTCCTCGTTTTTTTCCTGCGCAATTCTCCCTTTGGGTTTTGCCAGGGTCACTTTGCCGGCGGCGATTTCCCGTAGGGCGCAGACAATTTCTTTATTGTCCGTTTGCACCCGGGGTTTAGACCCCTTGAGCAATTGTTTCGTTCGGGTGGCTGCCAGCTGCACCAGATCGAAACGATTGGGTACCTTTTTCAAACAATCTTCTACCGAAATTCGAGCCATTTTCCCCTCCTCTTGGGACGTGGATTATCCGAATTTTCAGGATTTATTTAGCGGTAAGTATTTCATCTAAGAACTCGCTCATCCTTTCTCGCCGACAATGTTCTGCCAGGATGACGGCTTGCAATTGTTCCTGGGCTTTTTCCAGTTCATCATTGACGATCAGGTAGTCATACCAATAAGCCTCAGCCATTTCGGCCTTCGCTTTCCTCAGGCGCTCCTCCATGGCCGCTTTCCTTTCGGTTCGGCGGTTGGACAACCTCCGTTCCAATTCCTCTAAGGAAGGAGGAAGGAGGAAGATGAAGGCCCCTGGCAACTTTTTATCGTGGATCTGCTTTGCCCCCTGTCCATCTATATCCAGAATAACATCCCGGCCTTCCTCCAAGACTTTTTCCACAACAGCCCGAGATGTGCCGTAGCGATGGCCATAAATCTCCGCCCATTCCACGAATTCGCTACGATCGATCATTTGCTGAAATTCTTGGGGGGAGATGAAATGGTAATCTTGACCGTTTTCATCACCGGGGCGTTGTTGGCGAGTGGTGTGAGAGATGGAGTAATGAAGACCAGGAAAGATTCGGGTCATCGCCCGGCAGAGGGTCGTCTTTCCCGTCCCCGAGGGTGCGGAAACTACAAACAGCAATCCTTTATTCATTTTCTTGGTCATTAAAATCTTCCCGCAGTGCACGCGGAGAACGCAGGAGAAACAGAATGGGTTCGGAGTTCAGATATTGGAGTTCGGAGCGAGACCATTAACTCCGAACTCCAAACTTTTTTATCTCGGTGATCTCTGTGCCCTCTGCGGCTAATAATTATTCCACGTTCTGAACCTGCTCGCGTATCTTCTCCAGCTCACTTTTAATTCCCACGGCCAACTGGGCGATCCCCGCATCGCTGGCTTTCGAGCCTATGGTGTTAGCTTCCCGATTGATTTCCTGGAGGAGAAAATCTAACTTTCTCCCCATGGGTTCAGGACGGTCCATCATTTCCCGAAACTGGCTGAGATGACTACCAATACGCACCAACTCCTCATTGAGGTCGCTGCGTTCAGCCAGGTAGGCCACTTCCTGCGCCAGGCGAGCTTCATCGATTTGTAGTCCTCCGCAAAGCTCCTGAACTCGCTGGGCCAGTCGGTCGCGGCAAGCCCGCAGCGCCAACGGGGCTTTTTCTTCAATTCCCTGTAACATTTCTTCCACGGTTTTCAGCCGGTTCAAGAAATCTTGGCGGAGCATCAGGCCTTCCTCGCGGCGCATGTTTTCCAGTTGGCCCAGCGCCCCTCCCAGGGCTTCCTGTAAAGCGGCCCATTCTTTTTCTAGGTTCGTTTCCACCTCTTTCCGAGTGAAAATCTCTTTGAAGTTGGATAGGGTTTCTATGCGGATCTCCCCAGGGATTCCCAAATTTTCCTGCAAAGCCTTTAAAGCCAGGTGATAATCACGGGCCAAGTTGAGGTCCAATTCCAACTTTTGTTCCACGGGGGAAGAGTCGCCGATTTGCACAAATACCTCGATCCGTCCCCGGGAAACCCGTTGTTTGACGTAATTCCGTATCTGCCCCTCCAGAGCGTTCAGCCTTCGGGGAAGGTGCGGTAGAATGTCGCAGTAGCGGTGGTTGAAGGACTTGACCTCCACTTCCACCCGTTGCCCTTCTCCCTGCCATTCACCCCGACCATAACCGGTCATGCTTTTAATCATAAATCCACCTTAAAGGGTTTAAGGAATTTTAAATTTTAGATTGCGGATTGCAGATTTTTTTCATCCGGCTTCCCCAGGAGAATTGTTCTTGGCTCCTTGAACCCTTGGACCCTGGGCCTCTGGGTTTTTCAGCTGCCATAGGTAGCGCTTGCGCAGAAGATTGATCAGGCCGATTAATGGTTGGGAAGCATAATCCGGATAAGTCCAGGGCAGGGGGGTAAAAACCCCCTTTTGGAACCATAACGTTAAATCCCCGTAAATTCCCTGTCCGAGGTAAACCCTGTGGCTATAATCCTTCCCCGTGGCCAGGATAAACTTAGAAGCCGCCAAGTACCCTGGATCGATATTTACTTTCCGACCCCCCCGTTCGTTCAGGAACTTTGATTCCAGCGCATTCGTCCAGAGTTTTATTTCTGGCAACTGTTCGGGTGCAGTCAAGAGCCCAAAACCGGCCAACCTGCGTCTAAGGCCTCTGCCCATCTCCGGCTCGTAATAGGCGGTGAAGTCAAAGGGTAAAGGTTCGGTCAAAAAATCCACCGGCCCGTATTGCTGGTCGGCCTCTGAGATTGCCGAAGCGAAAGCTTTCTCTTCCGCCAAGATAAAACTCATCACTAACTTCACGGCCTGGGGGGAACGGGGCAAACTCACAACATATCCTCAGGGGTTGGAACCGACTCTCTTGCGCCTCTCCCGGATGCCATTTCTCACAGCATCTTCCAGTTCTGAAGCTTTGATGGTCGCTGTCCCAATTTCTCCCACGACGATTCCGGCGGCGATGTTGGAAAGTATCGCAGCTTCCTTGGCGGTGGCCCCACTGGCCATGGCCAGTGTTAGTACCGAGATTACCGTATCCCCCGCGCCGGTAACATCATAAATCTCTTTGGCCATCGTGGGGATGTGGATTACTTCTCCGTTGTGCTGAAAAAGGGTCATCCCTTTCTCTCCCCGGGTGATCAAAACAGATTGGACTTGCAACCGCTGAAGCAAGGTCCGGCCAACAGTCATCAGATCTTCCTCGCTCATAATCCAGCGTCCGGTTGCTTCCGCCGCTTCGTAATGGTTGGGGGTTATGATGGTTACTTCCCGGAAGAGAGGAAAATTCTTTACTTTCGGATCCACAGCTAAAATTTTCCCGGCTCTTTGAGTGAGGGAACGTACCCGCTCCATCAAAGGTTCACAAATGACCCCTTTCCCATAATCGGAGACCAGGACGGCATCTAATTCATTGATCCCCCCTTCCAACAGAGAAAGAATCTGTTGGATATTTTCCGGATGAATCGGCCGGGTAATTTCCCGGTCATAACGAACCACCTGCTGATGTTGGGCGATGATCCGCGTCTTCACGGTGGTAACTCTTTCTGGTTCGACGATGACTCCTTTGGTTTCCAGGCCCATCTTGTGCAGGTCGTGGATCACTTTCCGCCCCATCTCGTCATTGCCTACAATTCCCGCCAGTAAAACCTTCCCTCCGAGGGTGTGGATGTTGTTAACCACGTTCCCTGCTCCACCCAGACGCAAACTTTCGGAGGTCACGCTCACCACGGGGACGGGTGCTTCCGGAGAGACCCTGGAAACATTCCCCCAAATATATTCATCAACCATCAGGTCCCCGATGACCATAATCCGGGTATCTGGGAACTTGGAAATAAAAGGAAGTAATTCGTTATGATTCACCGCGCCTGCTCCTCTCTGACCCCGTTAGCGTAAGGGCTGATTCCACCCTTTGCAGCACTCTTTCTTTTCCCAGGAGAATAAAAATTTTTTCTAATTCCGGGCCGCGAATTTTTCCCGTCAAGGCCGCCCGCAAAGGCATGTAAAGGCCCCGTCCAGAAAGATTTACCCGCTTGGCCAGGCTGGATACGATCCGTTTATAATTGCTGGCGTTGACCTCTTCAACGGTTCGCAGTTCATCTTTCAGCGCCTGGAGTACCTTCCCGCTTTCTTCTTTTTGGAGAAGGTTTTGGGCTTCGGGCTCCACCTTCCAACCCTCATCGCTAAAAATCGATAAGTGCTCGTCGAGCTGGGAGAGGTTATCCACCTCCTCCCAGACTACTTCCAGGGCGGATTTCCACCATGACTCCCCCATTTTTTCAACATTTATACCTTTTTTTTGCAAAAATGGCCAGGCCAACTCCAGCTTTCTCTCCTCCGCAAGACTTTTCAAATGGTTCCGGTTTACCCACTTTAACTTCTCATAATTGAAGATTGCGGAACTGCGGGATACCCGTTCCAGAGAAAAATTTTTGATCAGTTCTCCCAAGCTAAAAATCTCTTGGGCATCTTCGCAAGACCAGCCCAGTAAAGCCAAGCAATTGGCCAGGGCTTCGGGCAGATAACCCTCCTCCCGAAAATGAGCTACGGTTGTAGCTCCATGGCGTTTGCTCAAAGGGGTTCGGTCTGGCCCCAGGATTAAAGGAAGGTGGGCGAATTGGGGGGGAAGAAATCCCAAAGTCTTATAGAGGAGAAGTTGACGGGGGGTGTTCGTTAGGTGATCTTCCCCCCGAATGACATGGGTAATGGCCATCAGCCCGTCGTCTACTACCACGGCGAAGTTGTAAGGGGCTCCCCCATCGGAACGCAAAATAATGAAATCTCCAATCCTTTGGCCATCAAAAGACACTCGCCCTTTTACCAGGTCTTGAAATTCAATGGTCCGGGCCTCCACTTTAAACCGCAAAGAGGCAGGACGGCCGGCGGCAGAAAGCGCCTGCTCTTCTTCCGGAGTTAAATTCCGGCAATGGCCATCGTATAGGGGAGGAATCCCTTTGGCCAAAGAGCGCTTTCGCTTTTCCTCCAATTCTTCCAACGTACAATAACAGCGGTAGGCCTTCCCTTTTTCCAGAAGTTCCCCAGCATACCGCCGGTACACCCCCAGGCGTTCGGACTGGCGGTAAGGTCCATAAGCCCCGGGCTGGCCTGGCCCCTCGTCCCAGTCGAGCCCCAACCAGCGCAGGTCCTGCAGAATAGCACTCTCGGCTTCAATGGTGGAGCGCTCCAGGTCCGTATCCTCCAGGCGTACGATGAAAGTTCCCCCCTTCTGCCGGGCAAAAAGGAAGTTAAAAAGGGCCGTACGGGCATTTCCCACGTGTAACAGGCCGGTAGGGCTGGGAGCAAAACGAACGCGGATACGATCTTCCATAGTCAATACAGTGAATAGTTAAGAGTGATGAGTGACCAGTAAAAAAATAAAAAGGTTTTAACTCGTAACTTTTTACTCGAAACTCTAAACTTTTTTTAGGAGCACGATGGCATAGGCAACGATACCTCTTCCTTCACCTACAAATCCCAAACCCTCGGACGTAGTCGCTTTGATGTTGACTTTCCCCTCGGAAATGTTCATGGTTTCAGCGATCTTGGTCCTCATCTGGGGAACGTAAGGCATGATCCGGGGTTGTTCGGCAATGACCGTGGTATCGAGGTTTTCCACAGTTAAGCTCCGCTCGGCCACCATCGAGGCCACGATGTTGAGCAACTTTAAGCTGGAGATTCCCCGGAATTGAGGGTCGGTGTTGGGAAAGTGTTTCCCGATATCCCCTTCGCCCATGGCTCCCAACAGCCCGTCGCAAACAGCATGCAATAGAACATCGGCATCCGAATGCCCTTCAAGTCCTTTTTCGTAAGGAATTTCCACTCCCCCCAGGATCAGCCTTCGGCCTTCGACGAGCCGATGGATGTCGTAACCAAAACCAATTAGCATCAAAACTCCAAAAAAAAGTTTAAATGTAATAGGACGCAGATTTTCGCAGATAACCACAGAAACAAAAAAGACGCTATGCGCATAGCGCTAAGCGATTTTCTGGGTGAATCCGTGTCCAAAAAGCAATTTCCTATACAATCGAGTTGCGGGTTGCGGGTTTCAAGTTAAAAATAGAAGAATAACTGAATTTAGGCATGACTCGCAACTCACAACCTGCAACTTCCAACCTGAAACCTGTAACCCGAAACTCGCAACTTGAAACTTTATTTTAAGTATTGCAGCAACGCTTCCCCTAAGATCAGGTCTTCAGGCGTCGTGATCTTAAAATTAAAGCGGGAACCTTCGATCACCCGTACTGGAATTCCCAACCGCTCCACCAAAGAAGCATCGTCGGTCCCGCAAAACCGTTCTTCTCGGGCTTTCTCATGGGCGCTAAGGATCAAGCTGTACTCGAAGGATTGGGGGGTCTGGATGATCCAAAGGGAGCCGCGATCCACTGTTCTTAAAACTTCCTTTTCCAGGGAAACTTCCTTGATGGTCTCCCCGGCAGGTAGCGCCGCAGTTACCGCTTTCCAGCGGCGGGTTTCAGATAGGGCTCGCTCGATTAACTCGGGAGGAACAAAAGGCCGGGCCCCGTCATGGATAATGACCCAATCCGCGTTTCCCGCGATGGCTTTCAACCCCAAAAAAACCGAATCTTGCCGTTCCTCCCCTCCGGCCAATACTCTCTGAACCTTCTTGAGCTTTGAGCGGCGCCCAATTTCATCGGTCCAAAAGGAGACTTCCTTCGGGGGAACCAGCGGTAAAATCTCATCCACCTGCGTGCAGCCTTCGAATTTTTGGAGAGTGTGCCATAAGAGAGGAATTCCTCCTAAAGAAAGAGAGGCTTTGGGTATTTCCTTGCCCATCCGCCTCCCCCGGCCCGCTGCTGGGATTAAGGCCACTACGCGCATCATCTGCCTATTTTCCGTAGCCCGGCGAGGGGGAACCCTCGAGTGGCCACTCAACGACTCGCCCCGTGGGCATAAAGAAAACCCAGAATTTCCGAGGGAAATTCTGGGTAATTCTCCCCCTAAGGGTATTTATCAATGGTTAAAACTTTGATAAAAATTCTCCGGGGCGTCTTCTTTCAAGAGGGTGAAAATCATCCGCCCAGCAGTGGTCTGGAGTACGCTGGTTACGGAAACGTCAACATTCTTGCCCATATAACGCCGGGCGTTATCCACCACCACCATAGTTCCATCATCCAGATAAGCCACGCCTTGTCCGGGTTCTTTCCCTTCTTTCAAAATTTTCACATTCATGATTTCACCAGGGAGAACGACCGGTTTCAGAGCGTTGAAGAGCTGGTTGATGTTCAGCACCGGAATTCCTTGCAGTTCGGCTACCTTGTTGAGGTTAAAATCATTGGTAATGATTTTGGCATTTGTATCCTTGGCCAAGGCGATCAACTTGGCGTCTACTTCCTGGATTTTGGGGTAGTCCTGATCGACGATTTTGACTTCCAAATTGTTTTGCTTTTGAATTCTATTCAAAACATCCAGGCCCCTCCGCCCCCTTCCGCGCTTTAAAGGATCCGAGGAGTCTGCGATGTGGCGCAATTCTTGGAGGATAAATTGGGGAATGATAAACGTCCCTTCCATGAATCCCGTATCACAAATATCCGCGATGCGTCCATCGATGATTACGCTGGTATCCAGGACTTTATGCCCGTTGCTTCCTTGGGGTACTCCTTTGGAGAACCAGGAAATTTTTGTTGGTTCAAACTCTTTCCCCTTTTTGATCCCCAAGATCAAACCCAGGTAGCCGAGGGCACTATTAATGAGAACATACGCTGAAAAATTAACTTCCAGCCGCTCAAAGAGGCCGGTAAAGAAGGCGCTGGTCAAAAGGTTGGCTAGCATCAAACCCAAAACCAACCCGATGGCCCCACCGACGACCACTTTCAGCGGCATCTGTTTAATGCCGCGTTCGAATAAAATCACGAGAATCCCGATGAATAAGCCGATCCCCATCCCCCATAAACTGGACTCCGGGAGCTGGGAAACCTGCTGCCCCAGAAAAAAACCACTACTGCCAGTGGCCATTAACAGCAAGATCCGCAGGATAAACATCCCCACCTTTTCTCACCTCCTTTCTTCGTGGAATTTTTGAATAGAAGAGCTGATTTTCAGATATTGAAGATGCTCAGGAGGCGAAGACGAACTTTATCTTCGGCCATGTTTTTGGCGATGGAGAGCTCCTTGACCAGAAGGTTCTGGGCCAGGTCGAGCATTTGTCGCTCTCCAAAGGAAAGGGCTTTGTCGTTTTTCAAGTGAACCAGATCCCGTAAAACTTCGGCTACTTCAAAAACCGATCCGGATTTGATTTTTTCCATATACTCGCGGTATCGGCGATTCCAGGTCTGGCAATCAATCTTCCCGTTTCTTTCGGAAAGAATGCGGAAAACCTTGGGAACTTCCTTTTTATCGATGATCCCCCTCAGCCCAACACTTTCGGCATTGTCAGTGGGAATCATAATGGTCATCTCTTTCTCTAAAATTCTCAAAACATAGAAGGTTCTTTTATTTCCCGAGATCACTTTACATTTAATGTCTTCGATAATTCCCACACCATGCGCAGGATAGACCGCCTTATCGCCAATCTTAAACATTTCCCCGCCTCCCTGCTATCTATCTTATTTATGATTTTAGCACCTCTAAGGTACTTAAGTCAATATTATTCTGGTCCTGTCTTACCATCCTTCACTTTTCATTTTCGTTCATAAATTCGGGGAGATTGGCCAGGACCACCCGAAGAGCCCCGTTCTTCCACCTAAGCAACAATAAAAGGTAATTGGAAAAAATTAAGAGTGGTAAGGTTATTGACGGGCAATTTGACCCCCGGTTAGGGCAAGCGGGTAGGGGAAAAAGAAAGAGATGGATTATTTTAGGGAGGGATGGATTCTTGGGTGCGAAAAGGGGTATATATTGCCTTTAAAATTCGTCGGAAGTGAATTTTTTAATTTCTTCCAAGCTGAAAACAGGCCCATCTTGGCAAACATAGAGAGGGCCTATGTTGCAGCGGCCGCATTTCCCCAGGCCGCACTTCATCTTCATCTCCAGGGTGGTCCAGACCTGAGATGGAGTAAAACCGAGTTTTTCTAAGGACTTAAGGGTATAACGAATCATGATCGGCGGGCCGCAGGTGATGGCCATCGTTTCCTTGGAAGAAGGCTTGATTTCCTCCAGGACCATGGGCACCAAACCTACTTTCCCCTTCCAATTGTCATCACCGACATCAACGGTTGTAACCATTTCGAGGGAAGGATTACCCCCCCAGCTTTCCAGGTCGTATTGGAAACAAAGATCTTGCGGACTTCGGGCGCCATAAAGAATGGTGATTTCCCGGTAATCCGCTCGGGTGTCCACAACATTATGAATCAGCGAACGGAGGGGGGCCATGCCGATCCCCCCGCCAATGAACAAAAGGTTTTTTTCTTTGAGCTTATCCAAAGGAAAATGGTTTCCGTAAGGCCCCCGAAAACCTATGGTATCGCCCTCGTTTAATTGGTGGAGGGCATGGGTCACCCGGCCCACTCGTTTCACACTGAACTCCAGATGGCTCATCCGGGTGGGGCTGGAAGAAATGCAGAAAGTAGCCTCCCCCTCCCCGAAGACGGAATATTCGGCAAATTGGCCGGCCACAAATGAAAAACTCTCCCGCAGGGAGGCCTCTTGGAATTGAATGTGAAAAGTTTTGGTGTCCCCAGTTTCGGGGACGACTTTGATGATCTCCATGAGGTAAGGCTGATAAATGTTTTTTCCCTGGACTTGCTCGTTCATCGGATCCCTCTTCGTCTGATTCACCGGGCGATTGCCAGCAAAACTTCCCGCAGATCAAGGTTAACCGGACAATGAATTACGCAGCGCCCGCAACCCACGCAGGCTACGGTCTGGAAGTTTTGGTAGAAAAAGTTAAACTTGTGGTTCACCCTCTGGCGGTAACGCCGCCACTTTTCCTCCCGGGGGTTGTGTACGGCCATTTTGGTAAAACCCGGGAAGGCGCAGCTATCGAAGCAGCGGAAGCGAACTCCCTGGCCAGGCATCTGCAGGTCACAGAGGTCGAAGCAGTGGCAGGTGGGGCACAGGTAGGTACACACCCCGCAATTGATGCACTTATCCGAAACCCGCCTCCAGAAATCTTCATCCGGGAAGCGCTCCCCGGCCCCGGCCTTCACCCTTTCTAAATCAAAGAGGGGTTTATCCCTTCTCCCCCGAATTTCCCTTTGTCCCGCATTCCATTCCTTCTCAGAGGATTCCTCAAATAAGTCTCCGGCTCCTGCCAGATTTTTGCCTTTTTCCGTGACAACCTTGACTAAATATCCTCCCGGAATTTCCCTGAAGAATAGGTCCACGTCCGCTGAATCTTGAGGGTCAATACCCATCTCTTCGCAGAAGGAACCTTCGCATTGCGCTTGGCAGGCCTGCCCCAAAAGAAGGGTGCGCAAGAGATTCTGGGAATAAAAAACATCCTGATAATCTTTCAAGAAAACTGGTTCAAGGATGCGTAACGCCCTAGCGTCACAGGGCCTCAAGCCCAAGATAGCCCGTTGGCCATCCGGAGGGGGGGTGGAGCTTAACTGCAGCGAGCTGTCAGATGACCTCCAGCCGAGCAAGGCCTGCAGGGATGGAAAAAACAAACTCTTGGGTGATATACGGGAATTAAAGTAATGCTGAGGGAGGGTCTGAAGGTCGGAAAGAGTGTAAGTCCACACGCCGTCCACCTTGGCCGGTGTTAAGACTTCAGCCTGGGCTTTCAATCCGTCCAACCATTGAATCAATTTTTTGGGGGTAATTTTAAGGTACATTTTGAACCTTCGTTCACTTGATGAAATCATCGGGGTCTTCCTGGCGGTACGTTCGGAAAGGAAGAGCTTTGTCCAAATCCACACCGGCAACAAAATCAAAGAGCTCCCGGAGATCCTCGGCCATCTTTTCATTGAGCTTCATTAAAGGGATTTCCATGGGGCATACCCGTTCACACTCTCCACAGGATACGCAGGTTCCAGCGACGTGCATCAGGCGCATCAGGTGAAATACGAAATTATCCCCTTTTGACGGCAAGGGGGAAACCCACTGAGGCATATTCTCTTCCACCAGGCAGCGGGGGCAGAAACAGGCCGGGCAAACATTGCGGCAGGCATAGCAACGGATGCACCGTTCAAACTGCCCCGACCAGAAGGCCCATTTTTCCGCGATAGGTTTGGGGCGGAGATCGTCCGGGGAGCGGGTTATTGGGGATACTGGCGCAACGTAATCTCCAGAAAGAAGGGCATCGAAGATCAGGGGTTGGGGATAATGGCAAGCAAGGCATTTTTCCATAAGGGCCTGAATCTTCGGCAAGGTTTTTTCTTGCCCGCTGACCCGGATCACAATCTCCTGGCCCCGCCGGTTGATTTCTTCCAATTCCTCGATCGCACAAGAGGCGGCAGCAGCAACTCTCTTGGGATCGATCTGACCCGGACAAGGAATGCCCACGATATAGAGATCTTCCCGTTTTACTTGTCCTTCTTTGATGAGAGAAACCAGAGATCGGCTGTCGCATCCTTTCGTCAAAATACCCACCCGCCCTTTGATCTCTTTCAGGTAAAGAGCCAGGTTGGAATGGAAAAAATCGTCCACCACAAGTCCCTGCAGGTCCTCCTCTTGGTGGGCAATTAAAGGGGTCGTCTTGAACTTCACCGTCCCTTTCTGGTAAGCGAGGAAATGATCCACCCTGCCTTCTTGGAAAAGACTTTTTACCAGACCGACGAGGTCCTCTTTTTTGATTTCAGGGATTGGTGCGGACATATCTGTTTTCCATCCTATTCATGGGCGCTCGCCGCCCCTTTCGCGGTTTGTCCTCCCTGGGGAAGCCGGAACAATTCGTTGGGCCCAAGGGCTTGCACATCGGCCACCACTTTGCTCACCACCTTAGCAAACTTGTCCCCTTCCGAAGCCGAAATCCAGGAAAATTGAACGCGCCTGGGATCGATACCTACATACTCTAAAAGCCTGGCGAGGATGGCAAATTTTCGGCGGGCATTGTAATTTCCTGCCGTGTAGTGGCAATCTCCGGGATGGCATCCCGAGACCAGCACCCCATCCATTCCGGAACGAAGGGTTTTGAGGATAAATAACGGATTGACCCGGCCAGAACAGGGGACGCGCAAGATGCGCACATTGGGGGGATAACTGGTCCGCGAAGAGCCGGTCAGATCGGCACCGGCATAACTACACCACCGGCAGAGGAAAGCCAAAATCTTTGGCTCCCATTTTTTTTCTTTCTCTTTCGTTTCCAGCTTTGCTCCCATGGACACCTCTATATACGGCGCAAGGTACAGGGTGCAAGGGGCAAGGAATTTTTGCCTATTACCTTATGCCTTGAGCCTTATACCTTAAACCCTAAAAATTACTCGCCAGTGATTCGATCTCCGAGAAAATCTGTTGATCGGTGTATCCCTTCAGGGTGATCGCCCCCGGGCGGCAGGAAGCCACGCAGGCCCCGCAGCCATGGCAAACCCCGTCGATCACGCGCATCTGTCTTTGAGTTTGGCCATCGGGCCTCTTCACCTCTTCCTCGACGATGGCGCTAAACGGGCATAGGTCTACGCAGGTTTTGCAGAGCGAGCACAGCGCCGGATTAATCTGGGCGGTCATCGGGTCGGAGATCAATTCCTCATTGGCAAAGAGGACGCAAACTTTCACCGAGGCCCCACTGGCTGAAGCTACGGAATCGGGTATATCCTTAGGGGCCTGACAGGCGCCGGTGAGATAGATGCCCGCTGTCACGTTTTCCACGGGCGCCAGTTTGGGATGCATCTCCGTAAAAAAGCGATTTTGATCGTACGGGATCCCCAACATTTGCGCTACTTTGATCGCATCGCTGCGGGCCACCAGGGCTGTGGCCAAGACCACCATATCCGCTTCGATTTCCACCTGGCTCCGTAAGAGCGTGTCGGCTCCGCGTACGATCAACTTGCCGTTTTTCTCAAAAATTCGCGAGACCCTTCCCCGAAGGTAGTTCGCCCCGTACTGTTCGATGGCCCGCCGGACAAATTCCTCATAATTTTTTCCTGCGGCCCGGATATCAATGTAGAAGACGTAAACCTGGGCATCGGGAATGTGCTCCTTGGTTAGGATGGCATGTTTGGCCGTGTACATGCAGCACATCTTGGAGCAGTAAGGGCGGCCTAAGTTTTCATCCCGGGAGCCCACGCATTGGATGAAAACAATGGTTTTGGGCTCTTTGCCATCCGAGGGCCGCTTTAAATGCCCCTCCGTCGGCCCGGAGGCATTGATCATGCGTTCGAATTGCAGCCCGTTGATCACATCTTTATACCGACCGCCGCCGTATTCACTGTAATCATTGGGGTCGGATAGATCGAATCCTGTGGCGGCGACAATGGCCCCGACTTTTTCCGTAATGATCTCGTCCGTCTGTTCGTAGTTAATCGCCTCCGCTGGACAGACTTTCTGGCATACTTTGCATTTCCCTTGGGTGAAAAAACGGCAATGGGCCCGATCGATGACCGGTACATTGGGTACGGCCTGGGGGAAGGGAATATAGATGGCTTTGCGTTTTCCCAGACCCAGGTCGAACTCGCTATCCACCCGGCTGGGGCATTTCTGCATGCATTCTCCGCAGCCCGTGCACTTGGACATGTCAACGGAACGCGCTTTTTTGCGGATCTTAACTTCGAAATTGCCCACGTACCCTTCGACGCTCTCCACTTCCGAGTAGGTTAGAATGCGGATGTTCGGGTTGCTGCGCACGTCCACCATCTTGGGCGTCAAAATACAGGCTGCGCAATCCAGGGTAGGAAAGGTTTTGTCGAATTGGGCCATCCGGCCACCGATCGAAGGCGCCCTTTCTACCAGGATCACCGGGTGGCCCACCATGGCGATGTCTAAGGCCGCTTGCATCCCCGAGATCCCCCCGCCGATGACCAGAGCTTTGCGCTCCAGGGGAATTCTTTTGGGGAAAAGAGGTTCGTTCATGCGAACCTTGGCCACGGACATTTTGATCAACTCGATGGCCTTGAGCGTGGCCTCGGCCCGGTCTTTGTGTACCCAGGAGCATTGCTCGCGGATGTTGGCCATCTCCATCAGGTAGGGGTTCAATCCCTCTTCTTTCACCGTATTCTGGAAAGTGCGTTCATGGAGAAGGGGGGAACAGGAAGCCACGACCACCCGGTCTAATTTGTACAGGCGAATATATTCCTTAATGATATTTTGCCCCGGGTCGGAGCACATGTATTTATAGTCGCGGGAGATGATCACTCCCTTCTCTTTGGACATCTCCTCTGCCACGTACTTGACGTCAACCGTTCCGGCAATGTTCGTACCGCAGTGACAGACAAAAACTCCGATTCGCGCCATCGTCTATTCCTTGTTTTTTTTGCCACAGAGAACACAGAGATCACAGAGAATAAGAATAATTAAAAAGCCAGTACCAAAACAAATAAATCAACGATCAGTCT
>JAURYC010000125.1 GCA_030654105.1 Deltaproteobacteria bacterium | reverse complement strand
CTGGAAGATGTTTACCAAAGGGAAGCTGAAGCTTCTGCCCTCGGGAATTAAAAGAAAAAAAGAGGTTAGGGAGCTTTTTACGAGATCATCAGATTTTGTTCATAGGAAAAGGAATCCATCGTGAAGGTTTCTTATTATCCGGGCTGCGCTCTTCATGGCACAGCCTTAGAATACGATGAATCCACTCGGGCCGTCAGTCAAATGCTTGAGGTGGAGCTCTGTGAACTCCCCGATTGGAATTGCTGCGGGGCCAGCTCAGCCCATGCCACCGACGAATCTTTGGCTGAGAAGCTGGTTTCCCGCAACTTGAAGATTGCCCAAGAACAAGGGATGGATGTGGTGATCCCCTGTGCCGCCTGCTACAGCCGGTTCAAGGCCGCGGGGAAAGAGGATCGCCTTAGCCATCAACCACCGGCTGAGAAACAAGATATTCACATTCTAAGCCTCCTGGAATTTATATCCTCCGCCGCCCTCATGGATAAAATAAAGGCCTTGAAAAAACGTCCTTTATCCGGGCTGAAGGTAGTTTGCTACTACGGCTGCCTGTTGGTGCGCCCTCCCAAGGTGACCGGAGCAAAAAACTATGAGAACCCGGAAGAGATGGACCGACTGATGACCCTCTTAGGGGCAGAGTCGATCCCCTGGTCGTACAAGACCGATTGCTGCGGAGGCAGCCTGGTGCTTACCCGGACCGACATCGTCCGGCACTTGACCCAGAAACTTTTTGACCAAGCTTTGCAAGCGGGCGCCGAGGCCATCGTCGTGGCCTGCCCCCTTTGCCAGTCAAACCTGGATACCCGTCAGGAGGAGATTTCCCGCGCGAGCGGGAAAAAGTATGATTTACCCGTTCTCTATTTCACCGAACTGGTGGGCTGGGCCATAGGGCACCGAGATGCGGGCAAGTGGTTTAAAAAACATTTCGTCAACCCGATGAAACTTTTCACTTCCCACGGGTTGGCTTAAGGATAGGTAAGAATGGCTGAAAGAGAAGATCGCCCAACCAAAAAAATTTCCAAAACCGGAGCGGTGATGGTCGTAGGTGGCGGTGTGGGGGGAATGCAGGCCGCCTTGGATCTAGCCAATTCCGGCTTTAAAGTTTATTTAGTGGAAGAGAGCACGGCCATCGGGGGGCGAATGGCCCAGCTGGATAAGACCTTTCCCACGAACGACTGCTCCATGTGTACGATCAGCCCCAAGCTGGTCGAAACCGGCCGCCATCTGAATATCGCCCTCATGACCGACACGGAAGTACTAAAGGTGGATGGCGAGGCTGGCGCCTTCACCGTAACCGTACGCCGCAAGCCCCGCTATATCGATGTAAGCAAGTGTACCGGCTGCAGCGAGTGTGCCCAGGTGTGCCCGGTGATCACCCTTAGTCGCTTTGACGAAGGAATGGCCCAGCAGCGAGCCGCTTACAAGCTCTACCCGCAAGCCGTGCCCAACGCCTTTGCGATTGAAAAGAAAGGCGTGGCACCGTGTCGCGATGCCTGCCCGGCGGCCCAGCGGGCCCAGGGCTACATCGCCCTCATCCGCGAAGGACGGTATGAAGACGCCATGCGGGTGATTAAGGAAGACAATCCTTTCCCCGGAATCTGCGGGCGGATTTGTAATCACCGGTGCGAAGATGCCTGTAACCGGGGCTTAGTGGATGAGCCGATTTCCATCGCCACCTTAAAGCGCTTCGTAACCGATCAGGTTTATTCCCAACCCTACCTCCCCCCTGACCCTCTTCCTTATCAATACGAAGAGCGGGTCGCCATTATCGGCGCCGGGCCTTGCGGGTTAACGGCCGCCAAAGATCTGCGGAAACGAGGCTATCCCGTGACGATCTTTGAGGCCTTGCCGATCGCCGGTGGCATGTTAAGGGTGGGCGTTCCGGATTATCGCCTGCCTCCTCTGATTGTGGACCGGGAAGTCCGGGAGATCATTGATTTGGGGATTGACCTGCGACTCAACAGCCCGGTTACGGATTTGGACGCCGTCCTGAATCAAGGGTTCAAAGCCCTTCTGATTGCCGTAGGCGCGCATGAAGGCCGTAAACTCCCCATTCCTGGAACAGACCTTCCCGAGATTTTGATCAACACCCAATTTTTGCGGGACGTCAGCCTGATGAATCTCGGAATTCGGAATCACCCCCACCCCAACCCTCCCCCCTCTGAGGGGGAGGGCAAGGGTGGGGGGTTACAATCCGCAATCCGCAATCGACATGTACTGGTGCTAGGCGGCGGCAACGTGGCTATGGATTGCGCCCGCACAGCGGTCCGCCTGGGCGCGGCCAAAGTTGAAATGGCCTGCCTGGAGAGTCGGGAGAAAATACCAGCCCACCCCGATGAGGTCCGGGAAGCTGAGGAGGAAGGCATCACCATTTATGACAGCCGATCTTTCAAGCGGATCCTGGATAAAGATGGGCACGTGGCCGGAGTGGAAGCGGTTAACGTGACCTTCATGGAATTTGACAGTGAAGGCCGGCTGACTCTGGAGACGCAAGAAGGAAGCGAGCATATCCTACCCTGCGAAGTTGTAATATTCGCCATAGGCCAGCGCGCCGGCTTAGCCTTTATCCCCGAAAGCGCGGGCGTGGGCATCACCCGGCAATCAACCATTGCCGTCAATCCCAACACTTTGGCCGCTACCCGTCCAGGGGTTTTTGCTGGCGGCGATGCCACCACGGGAACAGCTTACGTAATCGAAGCCGTGGCCACCGGGCACAAAGCCGCAGCCAGTATTCACAGGTATCTTCGGGGAGAAGAACTGGAACCACCCCTTGCCCCCGAATTGCCCGTGGTGAAGATGAACAAGGAGGAAGTGCAAGAAAAAGTTGCCGCGGGCGAGATCCAGGTGGCCCCCCGGGTGGGCATGCAATCTCGGGAACCCGAGCGGCGCTCCCGCTCCTTCGAGGAAGTGACCCTGGGGTACACGGAAGAAGAGGCCAAAGCCGAAGCCGCTCGCTGCCTGGCCTGTGGCATATGCTCGGAATGCCTCTGCTGCTATTACAAGTGCGGCCTATCCGCCATCAACCATGAGATGGTGGAACGGCAGGAAGAAGTCAATGTAGGTTCGGTCATCCTGGCGCCAGGCTATGAAATATATAACGCCCGCCTGTCCCAAGAGTATGGGCTGGGGCGCTATCCCAACGTGATGAATGCCCTCCAATTTGAACGTTTACTTTCAGCGTCCGGGCCAACGATGGGCCACGTCAACCGTCCTTCGGACGGCAAAGTGCCGCACAAGATCGCCTTTTTGCAATGTGTAGGGAGCCGGGACCAGAACCATCCGTACTGTTCAGCGGTCTGTTGCATGTACGCCACCAAAGAAGCGATCATTGCCAAGGAACACGAAAAAGAGATCCAGCCAACGATCTTTTTCATCGATATGCGCGCCTATGGGAAAGGATTCGACGCCTACTACGAACGGGCAAAAAATGAATATGGGGTGCGCTATGTACGCTGCGCGATTTCCCGGGTAGTGGAAGATCCCCGGTCCAAAAATCTTTTCATCACCTACCTGGACGACGCGGGCGAGATTCGGGAGGAGGAGTTCGACCTGGTGGTCCTCTCCGTGGGCATGACCCCCTCGGCTTCTACCCGGGAATTAGGGAAGAATCTGGGGATCGAACTCGACGACTATGGGTTTGCGAAAACCGATGTCTTGGCACCACTGGCCACATCCCGGCCAGGGGTGTATGTTTGTGGTGTTTTTCAGGGGCCGAAGGATATTCCCGAAACGGTCGCTCAAGCCAGCGGGGCAGCCGCGGCAGCTTCGGAAATTCTTGCCGAAGTTCGGGGAACGATGGTCTCCCGCAAGGAGTATCCCGAGCAGAAAGACGTGCAAGAAGAGGCTCCGCGCATCGGTGTCTTCGTCTGCCGTTGCGGGAATAATATCGGCGGCGTAGTCGATGTCCCCAGCATAAAAGAGTACGCCGGGTCTCTGGGGAACGTAGTCTTTGCGGACGAAAACCTTTATACCTGCTCCCAAGATACCCAAGAAAAGATCAAAAAGGCCATCGAAGAACACCAATTGAACCGGGTGGTGGTGGCTTCCTGCTCGCCGCGCACCCATGAGCCTCTCTTCCAGGAAACGATCCGCGAGGCCGGGCTTAACCGCTACCTTTTTGAGATGGCCAACATTCGGGATCAGTGTTCCTGGGTCCATATGAATCAGAAGGAAGAAGCCACATCCAAGGCCCGCGACCTGGTACGTATGGCCGTGGCCAATGCCCGGTTAATCCGCCCCCTGGAAGAGGTAAACAAGGGGGTAATCAAAAGGGGGCTGATTATCGGCGGAGGACTGTCCGGAATGACGGCTGCGCTGGGGTTGGCCGAACAAGGGTTTGAGGCCATCCTGGTGGAAAAAGAAGAAGAACTCGGAGGGAACCTACGTCACTTGCGACACACCTTGGATGGGAAAGAGATCCCCGGATACCTGGAAGAGCTAAAAACCCGGGTGACCAAGCATCCCCGCATCCAAGTGTTCACCAACGCAGTGGTAACGGATTTCTCCGGGTACGTGGGCAATTTTAAGACCAGCTTGATGGTCGGGCCGAGAATGTTTACCCGCGAGGTCGAACACGGAGTAACGATTATTGCCACCGGAGGTGAAGAGCTTAAGCCCAAGGAATACTTCTACGGGGAAAATAAAAGGGTTCTCACGCAACTGGAGCTGGAAGATTTCCTCGCGGCGGACAAAAAACAGGTTGAGGGGCTGAAAGAAGTCGTCATGATCCAGTGCGTCGGTTCCCGTAATGAGGAACGCCCCTATTGCAGCCGAGTGTGCTGTGCCGAGGCGGTGAAGAATGCTTTGACCCTTAAAGCTTTAAACCCCCAAGCGCGGGTGAGCATCCTCTATCGGGATATGCGCATGTACAGCCTTTTAGAAGAATATTATGCCCGGGCGCGCAAGGCCGGAGTGCGCTTTTTGCGGTACGAAGAAGACCGCAAGCCAGAAGTCCGCAGCCAGGATGGGAAACTGACCGTTGATCTGTACAATCCAGTCCTCCGGGAAGACATCTCCTTCTACCCAGACCTTTTGGTTTTGTCCGCCGCCACGGTCCCTGCGGACACTTCAGAACTGGCCAGCATGCTGAAGGTACCCCGCACAGCCGACGGTTTCTTCCTGGAGGCCCACATGAAACTGCGGCCGGTGGACTTTGCTTCGGAAGGGATTTATCTTTGTGGGGTGGCCCATTCCCCGAAGATGATTGATGAGAGCCTATCTCAGGCCGCTGCCGCTGTCGCCCGCGCCTGCACGATCCTGGCCAAAGACCAGATCCAGGTCGGTGGAGTGGTTTCAGTGGTGAACCCGGAAAAATGCGCGGCCTGTCTGACCTGTGTGCGGGTTTGCCCTTACAACGTCCCGGTGATCAACGCCGATGGGGTGGCGGAGATCGAAATGGCCATGTGTCATGGGTGCGGCATCTGTGGCTCGGAGTGCCCGGGGAAAGCGATTACCCTGCAACATTTTACCGACGAACAGATCATGGCCAAATGTGATGTCTTGTTTGACTTCTTACCCCTGGTTCAGAAGGAAGAGGCAGCCTGATGAATAACTTTGAACCAACCATTGTCGCCTTCTGCTGCCACTTTTGCGCCTATACGGCGGCAGATCTGGCCGGGACCATGCGTTTACAGTATCCCCCGAACATTCGCATTGTGCGGATTCCCTGTACGGGCAAGGTCGATATTCGTTTTCTCCTGGAGGCCTTCGAAAAAGGTGCGGATGGAGTTTATGTTGCCGGTTGCCTGGAGGGGGATTGCCATTATCTCAAGGGAAATTTCCGGGCCAAGAAGCGGGTGGCCTTGGCCAAGCGCATTTTGGAGGATGCCGGAATTGGAGGGGAGCGGCTGGAAATGTATAACATGTCTGCGGCCATGGGTCCACGTTTTGCCGAGGTGGCACGGGAGGTGACCGAACGGATCCGCCAGTTGGGCCCTAGCCCCATAAAAAGAGCAAAGAGCATGGCGCATAGCGCAGAGCACAAAGAGCATAGAGCATAGAAAAAAAAGGGCTAAGAGCTCGGAGCAGAGAGCAAAGCGCAAAGAGCTAATAGTGATAACTGATAACACTAACTAAACGCCATGCGCTATGCTCTTTGCGTTTTAATAAGGAGTAAGGGATGATTATTGCCGGAGGAAAACCCATAAAGGAAATTCTGGCCATGATCGATGCTTACGATAAGATTATCGTGGCCGGATGTAAGGGATGCGTAACCGTTTGTTCCGCCGGTGGGGAAAAAGAAGTAGGCATCCTCTCTTCCGCCCTTCGCCTGGCCCGCCAGACCCAGGGGAGGTCTTTGGAAATTAAAGAAGTGACTTTGGAACGGCAATGTGACCCAGAGTATCTGGAGCCGATGCGGGAATATGCCGATCAGTATCCGGCCATTCTCTCCCTGGCTTGTGGCGCCGGAATTCAATTTGTGGCCGAAAAATTTCGTAAACATCCGGTCTTGCCGGGGGTGAATACTCAATTCATCGGCGTCACGGAAGAACAGGGGGTCTGGACCGAGCGCTGTCAGTCCTGCGGCAATTGCGTGCTGGACCGGACGGGCGGCATCTGCCCGGTGGCCCGGTGTTCCAAGAGCCTGTTCAACGGCCCGTGCGGGGGATCGAAGGGTGGAAAGTGCGAGATCGATTCGCAAGTCGATTGCGGGTGGCAATTGATCTACGAGCGGCTGCAGGAATTGGGGCAGTTGGAAAAATTGGAGATTGTCCTGCCGGTCAAGGATTGGTCGACAAGCCGGGATGGGGGGCCGCGGAAACGCATCCGGGAGGACCTGAAAATATGAAAGCGGGAAGCAATTTAGAAAAGATTCTCTCCAGTGGCGGGTTTGCCGTAACCGGAGAACTGGGGCCGCCCAAGGGAGCCGATGTATCGGTCATCGAACGCAAAGCCAGCCTGCTGAAGGGCAATGTGGATGCCATCAACGTCACGGATAACCAGACGGCCATCGTGCGGATGTCATCCATCGCTGTAGGGGCGATTCTCCAGCGTATGGGGCTGGAGGCTACCATGCAGATGGTCTGCCGAGACCGCAACCGCATTGCCATCCAGAGCGATATTTTTGGGGCCTATGGCCTGGGCATCCGCAATATCCTTTGCCTCTCGGGTGACCATCAGAAATTCGGCAATCACCCTACGGCCAAGAATGTTTTCGACCTGGACTCCATCCAATTAATCCAGACCGTCAAGCTCATGCGCGATGAACATAAGGTGCTGGGAGGGGATGAGATCGAGGGGGTTCCGGCGATGTTTATCGGGGCCGCGGCCAATCCTTTCGCAGACCCTTTTGAATACCGGGTTATCCGCCTGGCGAAAAAGGTGGCCGCGGGGGTGGATTTCATCCAGACCCAGTGCATTTACGACATGGATAAATTTGAACGCTTCATGCAGATGGTGCGGGACCGAGGGCTGCACGAAAAAGTGCACATCCTGGCGGGGGTAACCCCCTTGAAATCCGTGGGTATGGCCCGCTACATGAAAGAAAAGGTTGCCGGAATGGAAGTGCCCGACGAAATCATCGTCCGCATGAAGAGCGCCGGGAAAGAAAAAGCCAGAGAAGAAGGATTAAACATCTGCGTGGAACAAATTCAACGGCTGCGCAAGATCGAAGGGGTGCATGGCATTCATCTCATGGCGATCGAGTGGGAAGATGCGGTGCATAGCATCGTGGAGCGTGCCGGGCTCCTTCCCCGGCCCCAGGTATAATAGCCAGAACGCATAGCGCATGGCGCGGAGCGCGGAGAGTAAAAGATAAGAATGCTCGTTCGTTTTCAACCTCACAACCGGGAGATTCAAGTCGCCAAAGGAGAGAACTTGCTCAAAGCGGCGATGGAAGCAGGGATCTATATTCAAGCCTCTTGCGGTGGCGAGGGAGTATGCGGGAAATGCCGCGTGCTGATCGAAAAAGGAGAGGTGGAGAGCCCGCGCGGACCGAAGCTCTCTGAAGAAGATTTTCAGAAAGGCATCCGTCAGGCTTGTCAAACCAGGATTTTAAGCGACTTAGAGGTCCGCATTCCGGTTGAGTCAGAATTGGACAAAAGGTTCATTGCCCGGGCGCGAGAGAGGATAAGCGCGGGACGGAAGGTCTCTCATCAGGAATTGGAATCCCTGGTCTTGGGGTGGTGTTTCAACCCGGCCCTGCACAAGCATTACGTGGAAATGGAGCCACCGACGATCAAGGATAATCGCTCCGATCTCTCCCGAGTGCTCCTGGCCATGAAGAAGCATTATGGCATGGAAAGTATCTCGGTGGATTCCCGTTTGCTCAAGAAGTTGCCTTTTATCCTGCGCGCAGAAGGGTGGCGCGCCACGGCCACTCTCGTGCAAACGCGGGTGGAATCGCAATTGGGCGAATACCAGCTGCGCGGGTCCCGGCGGCCCAAACTGATCAACCTGGAACCGGGGGACACCACCCTGGAGCACTTTTCTATCGTATTGGACATAGGAACGACCAGCGTCTGGGGTCAACTTTTGGATTTGAACAAGAGGCAAACGCTGGCCGAAGCTTCGGATTATAACAGCCAGATTCGTTACGGGGATGATGTGATTAGCCGGATCGTGTACTCTCAACGCCCTGGAGGGTTGAAGCAGCTGCAGGAAAGTGTAGTCGGGACGATCAATGGCATCATCCGGGAACTGGTCGACAAATCGGGGGTCAACTTAGCCCGAGTTTCGCATATGACGGCCGCCGGCAATACCATCATGACTCACCTTCTCTTGGGTTTGGACCCGAAGTACCTTCGCGAATCCCCCTACACGCCGGTAGCGAATTTCATTCCTCCCGTGAGGGCGTCGAATTTGGGGATAGAAGTGGGGGAGCACGTCCACCTGTATACCTTTCCTTCCGTGGCTTCCTATGTTGGAGGGGACATCGTTTCGGGCGTGTTGGGTTCGGGAATCTACCAGCGTAAGCCTTTAACGCTGTACATTGACATCGGAACCAACGGGGAAATCGTCATCGGGAATTCGGAATGGCTGGTGACGGCTGCCTGCTCTGCCGGGCCAGCTTTTGAGGGTGGGGGCATCAAACACGGCATGCGGGCGACTTCAGGGGCCATCGAGGATTTCCGTATCCATCCTCAAACCTTCGAGCCCATGCTCCTGACCATTGGCATGGTGAAGCCTAAAGGAATCTGCGGTTCTGGACTGATCAACATGGTGGCGGAGTTTCTGGAAGCGGAGATGATCTCGCCGAACGGAAAGTTCAACACCGATCTGCCCAGCCAGCGCATCCGCCCCGGGCCGGATGGAATGGAGTATGTCCTCGCTTACCGTGAAGATACAGCCACCGGCGCGGACATGGTGATCACGGAAGTAGACATCGACAACCTCATGCGGGCCAAGGCGGCTATGTACGCCGGCTATGTGACCCTTTTGCAATCCGTCGGGCTTTCCGTCGGCAACCTGGAACAAGTAGTCATCGCCGGAGCTTTTGGTTCGTTTATAGACGTGGAGCGGGCTATTACCATCGGACTTTTACCGGAACTACCCTTGGACCGCTTTCTTTTCATCGGCAATGGGTCTCTGCTGGGAGCACGCCTAATTTCCTTCTGTAACGAGATACTGGATGATGGGGAAAGAATTTCCCGGATGATGACCAATATCGAATTGAGCGAAAGCCCCGCTTTCATGGACAACTATGTAGCGGCTATGTTTTTGCCCCATACCAACTCCGCGGAATTCCCCGGAGTGAGCCAGCGACTGGCGGATAAGAACAGGCAATAGGCAATAGGTTATGGGCAATAGTTCATAGGTTAAAAACGGAACACGCAATAAAGGAAGAAATTTTGACTCAGGTGATTGCCATGGCGGGAAAAGGGGGGACTGGGAAGACAACCCTTGCGGCCCTGATTATCCGCTATCTCAAGAAAAAAGGGCATAGGCCTATTTTAGCCGTGGATGCTGATCCGAGCTCCAACTTAGCGGATGCTCTCGGTTTCAGGGTAAAACGAAGCCTGGGAACTGCCCGGGAGGAATTTTTCGAGACCAAAGGGAACTTACCCCCAGGGATGACCAAGGAGACCTATCTGGAGATGAAGCTCCATGAGATCCTGGTGGAATCCCAGGGCTTGGATCTTTTAGTCATGGGCCGGCCGGAAGGCCCGGGCTGTTATTGTTACGCCAATAATATCCTGCGCCGCCACCTGGACCTGCTGATGAATAACTATCCCTTCGTAGTTATGGACAACGAAGCAGGAATGGAACATTTGAGCCGCCGGACAACCCAGGGGGTGGATCATCTGCTCTTCCTCTCGGATTATTCCATCAAAGGGATTCGCACCGTAGGAAAGATTCGTGAACTCATCGATGAATTGAAGCTCTCCATTACGGAAAAACATTTAGTCGTTGACCGGGCCCCGCGGGAGTTGGATCCCGGTTTTTTCCAGGAGATTCAAAATCAAAGGCTGAATTTGCTGGGAATGGTTCCGGAAGACCCGTTTATTTTCGAATATGAGATGAAGGAAAAACCATTGTTAGATTTGCCCGACGAATCATCGGCTGTTCGCGTGGTTGCGGGGATGATGGAAAAAATAATAAAAACAGGTAATAGGTCAGAGGCTATAGGTAATAGGCTATAGGCTATAGGTAAAACCTAATCAAGCCGTAACACGGAACACGGAACACGCAACACGGAACTTTTAACACTCAACACTTAACACTATCTTTCGAAAGGGGGGAGGAAAGTTGGCTAAGAACTTAGAAGAAAAAACATTATTCAGCGGAGAGAAGGTAAAGGTTGTCGGACCGGAATATGAACCGGGGATCCCTGACAAACCACACTGCTGGCGGGCAAAGATTCATGGCCGGGAAGAAATGCTCAAATACTTACGCAGTGGGGAAAGGTATTGGTTTAACAAAGAATGGTATGGGAGCGAAAAGCGGAAAAACCCGGCATGAATAAAAAAAGTGTCAGTGTCAGTGGTTAGTGTCAGTAGGAAATGCCCATTTATTTAACTGACACAGACACTCATCACGGACACTGTATTTACAAGGGAGGTGGCTGTGGAAATACCAAAAATCAATTATACAGGAAAGATCAAAGAAGTCACAATGGGAGCAGGGAGTAAAGCTCTGACCGTGGGCGGGGAAACCATGTATCCCTTTTACCTTTTTGAAGGGCAGATGCCTCATCCGCCACGAATCGCCATGGAAGTATACGATGCTCCCCCGGAAGACTGGCCAGAGGCGGCTCTGGAACCCTTTAAAGATGTGGTTCAAGATCCCGTGGCTTGGGCTCAAAAATGCATGACCGCTTACGGCGCCGAGATGATTTGTGTGCAATTAGCCAGCACTGACCCCAATGGGAAGAACCGGCCTTCGGAAGAAGCGGCAGCAATCGCCAAAAAAGTGGCCGATGCCATAGATGTTCCCCTGATCGTGTGGGGCTGCGGGAACGATGAAAAGGACGCCGACACACTGCGCCGCGTCTCCGAGCTGTGCGCGGGGAAAAACCTGATCATCGGCCCAGTGGGGGAGAAAAACTACAAGCAGATCGGCGCAGGGGCCATTGGCTATAAACATACCATCATAGCGTCGACCCCCATTGACGTTAATCTGGCCAAACAGCTAAACGTTTTACTGGGAAACCTGGGCGTTCCCGACGGGCAAATTCTTGTTGATCCCACTACCGGTGGACTGGGGTATGGAATCGAATACTCCTATTCGGTAATGGAACGAGATCGTATGGCCGCCCTGACCCAGCAGGACGAACGTCTGCAGTTTCCGCTGGTCTGTAACCTGGCCAAAGAAGTCTGGAAAACCAAGGAGGCCAAGCTTTCGGCTGCAGAGGAACCCCGGCTGGGCGACCCCAAGAAGCGCGGAATCTTGATGGAGGCAGTAACGGCGGTGGTCCTGCTTCTGGCCGGGGCCAACGTATTGATCATGCGCCACCCAGAGGCGATTTCTTTGGTAAAAGGCATGATCGGAGATCTTTTAAAAGAATAAATAGCTTTCAGCCATCCGCCCCGCAAAATGCGGGGCAATCAGCAAAAACAAACATTTTGGTTGATGATGGAAAGTGTTTTAGCTGAAAGCTGATCCCGCTTTCGGCGGGATTGATTGCTTCTTAACGAGGAGGGTTATTTAAATGGCAGAAGAAAAAAGTGTGGACAAAGCCACGCTGGAAATGTTGGCCAAAGCCAAAGCGGACGGAGTGAGCACCGTTTTTGATCGGGCGGAAGAAATGAAGCCCTGCCCCATCGGCGCGGAAGGGAGTTGCTGTAAGAACTGCTCCATGGGTCCCTGTCGGGTGCCAGCCCCCAAAAAGAAAGCCGAGACTGGGGGGGAGAAGGCCAAGAGAAGGGGAGTCTGCGGCGCAACCGCAGAAACCATATCAGCAAGAAATTTTGTCCGCATGATCGCTGCGGGAACATCCGCCCACTCCGACCATGCTCGGGGAGTGGCTGAGCTTTTCTTAGCCACGGCCAGGGGAGAAGTGCCCGGGTATGCGATCAAAGACGAGCAGAAACTCTATCAGGTGGCTTTGGATTTGGGCATTGAAATTGGCGATCGTTCGGTGAAGGAGATTGCCATCGAGGTGGGAGAAAAGTGCCTAGCCGAGTTCGGAAGGCAACACGGGGAACTCCACTTCGTCAAGCGGGCGCCCCTGAAGCGGCAAGAACTCTGGAGGAAGCTGGGAATTGCCCCTCGGGGCATTGACCGCGAAGTCGTGGAATTGATGCATAGGACCCATATGGGAGTGGATCAGGATTACCACAATCTCCTCCTCCAGGGATCCCGCTGTGCCCTGGCGGACGGCTGGGGCGGTTCGATGATCTCGACCGAACTCCAGGATATTCTTTTTGGCAACCCCGTGCCCATTTTGGGGAGGATTAACCTGGGCGTGCTCAAGGAAGATCAGGTGAACGTAGTCATGCATGGCCATGAACCTCTGCTACCTGAACTTCTCGTGGTGGCCTCTCAGGATCCGGAAATTCAGGCTTACGCCAAATCCAAGGGAGCCAAGGGGATCAATCTGGCCGGGATGTGCTGCTCGGCTAATGAAGTTTTGATGCGCCATGGAATCCCCGTAGCCGGGAATTTCCTCCAGCAAGAGTTGGCCATCGTCACCGGAGCAGTAGATGCCATGGTGGTGGACGTTCAGTGTATGATGCAGTCCCTGGCCGATGTAGCCAAATGTTACCATACCAAGGTGATCACCACTGACCGCCGGGCCAAAATGCAGGGAGCCACTCATATCGAATTTGACGAGCATCACGGTCCGGAGGTGGCCAAGAAAATCTTACGGGCAGCCATCGATAATTTCCCGAACCGGAAAGGGAAAGCGGTACAGATTCCTGCGGAAAGCCAGGAGATGATCGTGGGGTTTAGCCATGAAACTATCAATTACCTGCTGGGAGGGCTTTTCCGTTCTTCCTACCGGCCGCTGAACGATAACATCATCAACGGTCGAATTCGGGGTGTGGCTGGGGTCGTAGGCTGCAATAACTGCCGGACGACCCATGACAGTGCCCACCTCACCATGATCAAAAAGTTAATCAAGAACGATGTCATCGTTCTGACCACGGGATGCTCGGCTATGGCCTGCGGCAAGGCGGGCTTGCTTACTCCGGAAGCCGCCGCCCAGTATTGCGGCCCCGGACTGGCTGAGGTCTGCGAAGCCGTAGGCATCCCTCCGATACTGCACATGGGAGCCTGCGTGGACAACAGCCGGATTTTAATGGCGGCCACTGCGGTGGTGAAAGACGGGGGTCTGGGTGATGATATCAGCGACCTTCCCGCAGCCGGAGCCGCCCCAGAATGGATGAGCGAGAAAGCCATTGCCATCGGGCAGTACTTTGTGGCTTCGGGGGTATTCACAGTTTTTGGAACGACCTTCCCCATCACCGGAAGCGAGGAGATGTGCAAGCTTCTTTTCGAGGAGATGGAGGAAATCGTGGGCGGCAAATGGGCTTTCGAACCCGATCCTGAAAAGGCCGCCCAACTGATGATCGCCCATATCGACAAAAAGCGGAAAGCCCTTGGTCTGGATAAGGCGCGCGAACGGGTGCTTTATGATATGGCCATGCGGCGCGAGTTGGATGCCGTCTAATCAGTGTCAGTGGGAGTGGTTAGGGTCAGTAAAAAAAATCACTGACACTGGCACTCACACTCATCACTCTTTTGTAAGGAGGTTGAAACGTGTCGAAGATCATCGCAGCAGCAGCAATTCGGGGAGGCCATAAGATCCTGGAGCGGGCGGAGAAAAAATACCAGGAGGCCCTGGAAAAGTGGGGCCCAAACCAGGAAGTTGGGTTTCCCAATACTGGATATTACCTACCCATCATTTACGGCATCCTCGGAGTTCCCGTGAAAACTTTAGGGGATATGAAGCCGATTTTAGAAAGGTGCCGGGCGCTCATTCCTCCTCTGGTGAAAGAGAAAGTTTGGCTTCCGTACCTGGCCCCGGCTCTGGATGCTGGGATGGCCACCTTCTTTGCCGAGGAAATCATCGAGGCCATCCGTTATCTCGAAGATCCTAACTTCTATATCAAAGGGGAAGACCCCACCGCAGACAACATCTGGCTGGGTGCGGCCGACGACATCATTTTGAGAAAGCGGGGCATTGAATTTGTGGATGGAACGGCCCCGGGGTTTGCCGCCATCTTGGGGGCAGCGCCTACCAAGGAGATCGCGGCCAAAATCGCCCAGGAACTCCAGGAAAAGAACCTCTACGTATTCATGGCCGCGGAACACAACGGAAAACACTTCTCGGAACAACTGGTAGAGGCGGGTGTTCAGATCGGCTGGCCGACGCGCCTGGTCTCCTTCGGCCCAGACTACACGGCCACGGTCTTTGCCATGGGTTTTGCCACCCGGGCCGCCATGTCTTTCGGGGGCATTGCGCCCGGAGACTACCGGAAGATCCTGATCTATAACAAGGATCGGGTCTTTGCTTTTGCCCTTCCGTTGGGGTTTGTGACGGACGAGTGGTACGCCAATGCCGCCGGGGCGATTAACTGGGGGTTCCCGGTCATCGCGGATACGCCCATTCCCCAGGTCCTGCCCACGGGGATTTGCACCTATGAACACGTCGTTTCCAACATCGCTCACGACCAGATCGTCCAGAAAGCAGTTGAGGTCCGGGGATTGAAAGTTACCGTAGCCAAGGTGCCGGTGCCAGTGGCGTATGGGCCGGCCTTCGAGGGCGAACGCATCCGCGGGGAAGATATTTACTTAGAGTGCGGAGGCGGAAGGACGATTGCGGTGGAGTGGACAACCTCCCGGGATATGAACGAGGTCGAAGACGGAAAAGTCGAAGTCATCGGTCCGGATATCAAAGATATCAAGCCGCCGGCTCAACTTCCCCTGGCCATCGTGGCCGAAGTTGCCGGCAGAAAAATGCAGGAGGACTTTGAACCCATCTTAGAGCGCCAGATCCACCACCTGATCAATTACGCCCAGGGGCTCATGCACATCGGGCAGCGGGACATTGCCTGGGTCCGGGTTGGCAAAGGGGCCGTGGAAAAGGGGTTTACCCTGAGGCATTTGGGGGATATCCTCCACGCCAAATATCACCAGGACTTCGGCTCCATCTTCGATAAAGTCCAGGTGAAAATCTACACCGAGGAATCCAAGGTAAAGGAAATTATGGGAAAAGCCCGGGGCGTCTACCATAAGCGCGATGCCCGCATCGAGGGCATGACCGACGAATCAGAAGAGACTTTTTATTCCTGCACTCTTTGTCAGTCCTTTGCCCCGACCCATGTGTGTATCATCACCCCGGAGAGAACCGGACTTTGTGGAGCTTACAACTGGCTGGACGGTAAAGCCTCTAATGAGATTAACCCCACCGGGCCCAACCAACCCGTACCCAAAATGGAAGTGATTGATCCGCTCCTGGGCCAGTGGAAGGGGGTCAATGACTTTGTCTTCAAAGCCTCGCGCCAAAAGTTGGAAAAATACAACGCCTACAGCATCATGGTTGATCCCATGACTTCCTGTGGCTGCTTCGAGTGCATTGCCGCCGTACTCCCCATGTGCAACGGCATCATGACCGTCAATCGCGACTTTACCGGGATGACTCCCTGCGGGATGAAATTTACGACCCTGGCGGGTTCTGTTGGCGGCGGATCCGTTACCCCGGGTTTCGTGGGCCACAGCAAGCACTACATCGGCAGCAAGAAATTTATTATGGCCGAGGGGGGCATCAAACGCTTGGTCTGGATGCCCAAAATGCTCAAAGAGGAAATCATGGACCGCTTGAAGAAGCGCGCGGTAGAAATGGGGATTCCCAACTTTCCGGAGATGATCGCCGATGAAACGATCGGGACGACGGAGGATGAAATTCTGCCCTTCCTGACGGAAAAGGGACACCCGGCGCTTTCC
>JAURYC010000124.1 GCA_030654105.1 Deltaproteobacteria bacterium | reverse complement strand
CCATGGAAAGTCGAGCGCCTCATGATGCCAAGCGAAGCGCCCTGGCCCCCGAGCCTGAGAAAGCCACCGGTAACGATAACTCTCAAGCAAACTGATTCCTAAACAACAGGTTAACATGAGTCAAATAGAAAAGCCTAATATAAAATTCTTAAAAATGCTCTGTTTCCTTATACGAGAATGAGGCCTTAGCCCAATTTTTCTGATGAGATTTCGCGATATAGTTGGCAACCTTGTTATGCTGACGTAATTTCTTGTGAAGAAAGGAGATCCATGGGTACCCCCAAAGGTTTTTCAGACCGGATAGAAAACTGGTTGGCCAAGATCCCCGGAATTCGCACGTACCGGGACCGCGAACATCGCAGGGAAACCGATAAGCAGCTGCGGGAACATTTAGCCGCTCGCCTTCAAGAGACCCGCAAGTTGCTTAAGCGGCTGATCCTGGATATCAGCCAGAAGGGAGATCTTACCTTCCTGGCTGAAATGGATCGACTCTCTTCCCATCTCCAGCAGATGGTGGACACGATCCGGTATGCCAGTTATGGCTACGGCGGGATCTTCGATTTAGAGAAGATTCGGGAAGAGGAGTTGGACCAACTCTATTCCTTCGATCTCTCTTTGATGGAAGATCTCGATGGGATCCAGGCCCAGATGGAGGAGATGGTCCAGGATGCCTCCTCAGAGGTTTTACGCCAAAGAATGCAGCAATCCGAGAGTCTTGTGGACGCCTTAGAGAAAAAATTCCGGAATCGAAATGATTTTTTAGCCCGACCTGCCTGATCCATTGAAAAGAGGAGGAAATTATGAGTCAGTTTCTAGAAGTCATCGAATGGTTCGACGAGAGCGGCCGCGAAATGGTGCACCGGATACCTGAGTCCGGATCGGCTGAAATCAAGTTTGGAGCTCAGCTCATCGTCAGGGAGAACCAGGCCGCGGTTTTTTTTCGAGATGGCAAAGGGTACGACGTCGTCGGGCCCGGGCGGCACACCCTTTCCACCCTGAACCTGCCTATCCTCACCAAAGTTTTAAGCTTTCCCTTTGGCTTCAAAAGCCCGTTCCGGGTGGAAATCCTCTTCGTCAATTTGAAAGTTTTCACCCACCTCAAGTGGGGGACGCAGGAACCTGTGGCTTTTAAAGACCAGGAGCTGGGGGTGGTACGGCTCCGGGCGTTTGGCAACTATACCATGCGCATCGTCCAGCCTCTTCTGTTCATCAACACCCTGATCGGCACGCAAGGAATTTTCTCCAGCGAAGAGATCTCTAATTACCTTCGAGATGTAATTGTATCCAGGATGAACGATCTTCTGGGGGAAACCCTGAAAAGCATTTTCGAGCTGCCCCGTCTCTACACTGAATTGGGCATAGCCCTGAAAGCCCGAGGGGAGCAGGATTTCCAGAAGTACGGCTTGGAGCTGGTGGACTTATTTATCAACAGCATTACCCCTCCGGACGAGGTCCAGAAGATGATTGACGAACGCAGTGGCATGCAGGCCGTGGGAGACCTCGATTCTTTCTTGAAGTTCAAGGCCAGCAAGGCTCTGGGAGATGCAGCCAAGGCCGAAGGCGGGGTGGCTGGATCGGCGGCAGCTTCCGGCATGGGCCTGGGAGTGGGAGCAGGTATGGGTATGATGCTTCCGGGAATCCTCCTGAAGAGCATGGAAGAGGGGAGTAAAACAACTCCCAGCCGCAAAAAGCTCGAGTGCCCAAAGTGCTATGCCAAAATTCCTTTTGAGGCCCGCTTTTGTCCCTCCTGTGGACATCAGATCCTCAAACTCAACAAGTGTCTTCAGTGCGGAAAAGACCTTCCTTTGGAGGCTAATTTCTGCATGGTTTGCGGAGCCAAGGTCGAGAAGATGGAGCGTCTCTGTTCTAAGTGCGGCACCAAGGCCTTGGCCGAAGCCGTTTTCTGTAACCAATGCGGTGAAAAGCTATAAGGCATGGGGCGCAGATTGGCGCATATATACGCCCCTATCAAAAATTAAAAACACTATGCGCATAGCGCTAAGCGGTTTTCTGCGTCCTAAAATTAAGAATGCATACCCCGGTCGAATCGCAAGTCAGCATCCAAATCCTCTGTCCCCAGTGCGGCGGAGATATCGCTTTTCTGGAAGAAGCCCATGTAATCCGGTGCGAATTCTGTGGCTCATTGCTTTTGGTAGCCGGAAGGGAAGGGGTTCTCCGCTATGTCTTTCCGGCTCAGCTTCAGGACTTTAAAGCAGCCCAGGCCCAGGCCATAGATCATCTCAAAAACATGGGAAGACGCTCCCTGCGCCCTTTGGAAACCTATCTCTTTCATGCTCCCTTTTGGCGCATGCAAGGAAGTGTATATCGATGGGTCTTTGGTTTGAAGCCCATGAAAATCAAGATTGAGGCCGGGGTTCCTCCGCCCATGGAGAGGATAAAGGTTCTTTTGACCCGCTTGTTGGACCACACCATTCCCGGAACCATGGGCCTGGAGATGGGCCTTTCCAATTTAGGAGTTCGCTCTCAGGCCTTTGTTCTGCAGGTTTTTGACCAGGGACACTTGGAAAAAAGAGAGTCTTTTCTTCCCTTAGAGACTACCCTGGAGCAAGCCCAGGCTGAGGCTGAACGGTTTTCTAATTTGTTTTTTGAGGCCGAAGATCTGGTCACGGAAGTCACCCTCCACGGCTTTGTAGGAAGGAGCTTCTCGGTGATCTATTTTCCCATCTGGTACGTAGAGTGCCAACATGCGGAAGGGCGCGAGGTCCTTCTTCTCGACGCCGTAGGGAAGAAAGTACTCAGGGTTACCCCGGATGGATCTTTCATTTTGAATAAGCTGAAAGGTGAAGAGAGTCGCCAGTCTTTCGCCTTCAATGAGCTGCGCTTTCTTCCTTTTCGTTGCCCAAACTGTGGCTGGACCTTCCCCTTTCGCCCTTTCAGCGTTTTACACTTTTGTGGCACCTGCCGGCGCCTCTGGGGTGAGAAGAATGGAGAATGGGCAGAGTTCCCATACCAGACAATTTTATCCGCCCCAACTGGGTCCTCAAAAGGGTTGTTTTGGATACCGTTCTGGCGTTGCCAGACAGTCGTGGAATCAGGGGGGGAACGCCTCGAGACCATGGCAGACCTTTATCGCTTAGCTCCGCCGCCGCGAGTGGTCAACCACGAGAAAGAGAGACGACGGCCCATCTATTTTTTCGTTCCAGCTATAAAGTTTCGGAACCCCCAGCTAATTCACACCCTGGCCAGCCGGCTTACTTTCCTCCAGCCTGAATTTACCACCGGCCCCTTCCCGGTTGGCTCCCGTCCTTCCACTGCCGGGGGAAGCCTTCCTGGCGCAGATGCCCGCGAAATGGGCGCTGTGATTTTAGGTTCGATGATCCCGCAGGGAAACCGCAAAGCCCGGACCTGGCTTAAGGGATGTCAGGTGCAACTCCAGGAGCCGCAGCTCCTTTACTTTCCCTTCACCCAGGTTGATCTTTTCTTAAAAGAACTTTCTACCGGCCTTTCCTTCCAGCGCAACGCCCTTTTGGAAGACCCCGCATCCAATGGCGGATGAATCCAGTCAAATCATCTACGCCTGAGATGGGGGGTCACCAGCCTTCTACGCCGGTCGCAAAAGAAGTAATTTGGCAGGCGAAGGATAGCAAACTGATCTTGCCCACCCCCAGTTTTTTTGAGTGGTTACTTCGAAATAACCACTGCCTTATTTGACCAATCCCGCCAAGGGCGGGACCTTCCTGCCCGAACCGGCACACTAACTGGGAGAAAGGGCCAATCTTCAAAACTGGGGGTGGGCAAGGCAAACTGATATATTGACAGCCCAGATTTATTCCTTATACTGAATGAAAGAAGGATTGAGGGGGGGTTGGCAGAATGAAAAAATCGGAAAACTTTCTGGTAGCGTTACTGATCGCTGCTGTCATCGCCATCTCGTCCATTCCAGCCTGGACCTTAGAAAAAGGGAGAATCATTACTCCCGGAGACTTTTTCCCAGAATATTCTTTTCCTATGACCTTAGCTAAAAATGATGCGGAATATCTGGGACTCCCCCAAAAATTCTTTGGCTTGATCAAGGGGGATTCATTCTCCCTCAAAGATATTAAGGCCGACTTGATCCTTGTGGAATATTTGAATAAGTATTGCTTCTCCTGCCAGCTCCAGGCGCCGGTCATGAACCAAGTTTTTTCGATGGTTGAAAAAACCTCCCATTTAAAAGGGAAGGTAAAATTTATTGGCATTGGGGCCGGGAATAATCAGCGGGAAGTGGATTCCTTCAAGGCAGAAAAGCAGATTTTTTTCCCCATCATCCCAGACTCTAAGTTTTCGGCTTATGAGGCAATCGGAGACCCTGGTGCAACGCCCTTTATGCTCTTAGTTCGCAAAACGGATTCTGGCCTTCTTGTGGCCCATACGAAAGTTGGGCTGACCAAGGACCCGGAAAAAATCCTGAAAGAAATAAACGATTCCTTAAAGGCCGATGTCAACACCCTTTTGAAGCAATACAAAGACCCATCTCTCCAACAGGCTAAAAGCCAAAAACTTCACCTTCGTTACAATGAAGATGAATTGCTGAAAAAAGCCAAGGAATCCATGCTCAGCCCGAGCTGGAAAGTACTCCAGGTGGTCAAAATAAACTTGCCGGACGGTGAAGGAATTTATGTGGGGGAGATTCAAGCCGGAACGGCGAAATCCTATTTATTCGCCAAGCTTGCTAGCCGGACGCCAACCTGCGACATCTGCCATGCCACCCATTTTATTTTCACTTTCAACGAAAAGGGGGAGATTGTGAATTTTCTCCCTCTGCAAGTGACTAAACTGAACAACCTTTCTTGGAATGAAAAAGAAATCGAGCAGATGAGGCAACGCCTTATCGGCCGGTCGATTCTTCAGCCCGTAGACTTCGATCCCCAGGTGGACGCGATCTCCTCAGCGACTATGACGGCAGCCATAATTGTGGACAGTGTGAACAAGGCTAAAGACCTTTATGAGGGGCTGAAGAGCAAAGGATATATCAAATAAAATTCGGAATGCGGAATTCGGAGTGCGAAGATAGGGAGTCAAAAATAGAAATAAGTTCGGAGTTGGGCGTAAAGAACCAAAATATCAATCTTTCGGGAGATTTTGCTCGACATCGCCATAATGGTTGGATATGCTTTTTTAAACTTTTTTCGCTTTTTATGATTGTTTTTTCTCAGTGATCTCTGTGCTCTCTGTGGCTAAAGCCTTTTATTGAGTGGAAGTGGATAGGGCACTGGTGGCTCTCCTGGACTTCAAATCCAGTGCGGGGCGCTGAGCGGCGTCCCGGGTGGGTTCGATTCCCATGCACTTCCGCCAATTTTTTTTGAACTTCAGAACGACGCTTAATCTCCTTCTTTTTCTTTAAGCCTTGCATCAATGAAGCTTTTTATTTCGAAAAAAAAGATAGTTAAAAAGCTGATCCGATCCTGCGCCTTTCGCGTGTCGGTCCTCAAATGACCATCTCTTTCAACGGAATTATCGGAACAATCTCCACCCCACAATGTATTTGTCTGCCAAAACCTTAGCCCCAATTACATGTAAATTCTTTGCGTTCTTTTCCTCTTTCGTAATCCGTAGAGGCGACTTTCTAAGAAAGGATCAGAATTGATAAAATAGGGCCAATCCTCTGAACTGGTCCTCAATTACCGGCATAACGACAAGGTCTATATCTTTCTTATGCAAGGCAACAATAGCTTTAGCTGTGAAAAATCCGATCGCTGACCCGAGGAAGACATCTGAGGCCCAGTGGTCATTATTATGGATCCGCGTGAGGCCAATTAATGTAGCGATCCCATAGGCCAACGGAGGAACCCAGACCTTATCACTATACTCTGACGCGATTACCGTCCCTATCGCGAAAGCAGAGGATGACTGCCAGGAGGGAAAAGAAAGGTGAGAAGTGGAAAAACTCGGCCCATCCCATTTGTTATACTGGTTCTCCTCATTGGGTCTATATCGATGAGTCGTAAATTTCAGGGCTTCCAGTGAAGACACTCGAGAGTACAAGACTCTCCAGGCTTAGCAAGGCAGTCGAGCGGGCTCTTTTATCTCCCTCAGAGCAACCATAAAGGTAGAAAACTCCTAAAGCCGGAAGAATAACGAACCCGTTACCAAAGGGGGTGACTAACTTGGCTACATCGTCGGTGATGGTATTCCGATTCTTCTGCACCCAATCCTGTATATTCTGGTCATAAGCATATAATCCCATAGTTACCGCCGCTACTAACGAAGCCTTCAGCCAATCTTCTTTTTCCCAGCGCAATGGCGAGGTGAGGATAGATTGTGTATCCGTAATATACCCCCGCAAGTAATCTTTATCTAACTCGACTCCATTCGGCCCATCTTTTTCTCCCGGAGACGTCTGCTCAGAGGGTTCCTTGCCGGCGAGCATCTGGGCAAAAGATGGATTAACGAAAAGGATTAAGAGTAAAACACCCTGGAGCCAAACTTTGGAAACTCTTCCCAGGATGAAAAATCTGTCTTTGTTCACTGGCATTTATTTCTTCTCCGCCCGAACAATGAACTTATCGCGGTTAGCTCTTAAAGATGGCATCTTTTTTGTACCTCCAAGCAAATTGACCAATGCCTTTTGCTCAATTACCTTGCTCATCAGAAGCTCTTCAAGGCTAACCGTTTCTTTTGGATCACGGTTTCCGGCCATAAGAAAGACCTCTAAAGTTTAAATTTTCCCCCTAAACGCTATTTCCCATATTCTTTGCCTATCCTTTTAACCTCTTCCACTATTTGAGGCAGAACTTGACCCGTTTTCCCTTGAATTAGATAATCCGATATTTTTTGTTCCGTAAGGGGAGTTGGTTCCGCATTGATTTCAATTAAAATAATTCCAATTCCTTTCTCAAGCTGGCGTCGTTTGGCTACCCGGGGTAAATTGGCGAAAGGATAAACTACCGCTGAAGTCCCACAAATTAACATCAAATCGCATTGCGATGCTTCTTCGAAACTTCTTTCAGCAACATCCGAAGGAATGGGCTCGTTAAAGTGGACAACATCACTTTTTATTGCCCCGTTGCATTTTTTGCAAAGAGGCGGTAATTGATTTTCTCTGTTTAACCTCTCCAAGTCAAATACATTAGGGTCATATCTGGCGTGGCAAGAAACACATCTTAGTTTAAATGCATTGCCGTGATAATCTAAAACTTTTTGGCTCCCTCCTCTTTG
>JAURYC010000123.1 GCA_030654105.1 Deltaproteobacteria bacterium | reverse complement strand
AATGATGAAGCCGGCCAAAGATTCCTTGGACCTGGGAATTGTCGTCAGCGATATCAAAGCCAGCCTTAATTTCTATCAGAATATTTTAGGGCTGGAATTTGTGGGGATCACCCCCGTATGGTTTGGAACCATGCACCGACTGCGCTTCGGCACCAGCGATTTCAAATTGATCGAGCCCAAAACCGTTCCCCCGCCAGGGGCTATCGGGCTGGAAAAGCAACTGGGATTTCGCTACGTAACTTTCGTCATCAAAAATCTTTCGGAACTCTGCGCGGAACTCAAAGGGAAAGGGATTGAGTTTGCTTTACCGGAAAAGGAAGTTCGCCCGGGAGTGCGCGTTGCCATGGTTAAAGATCCGGATGGAAACATCGTGGAATTCGTCGAGCGAAGCTAAAGAATGGAATGGAGAAGAAAATCATGGAAAAGCTGTACCTCTACGAATGGACCTGGACGGAAGTCAAGGCCTATTTAAAGAAAGACAGCGTCATTATCCTTCCTTTCGGCTCGACGGAACAACACGGCCTTCATCTGCCGCTCGGGAACGACGCCCTGGTGGCCATTCGGTTGGCGGAGGATGCAGCCCGCGCTACCAAGACCATCGTAGCTCCTCCCTGCTGGTATGGCTGGTCCCCCCACCACATGGCTTATCCAGGGACGATTTCTCTTGTGCCCGAAACCTTGAGCCGGTTGCTTTATGAAGTCTTGCGCAGCCTGATCTTTCATGGGTTCAAACGGCTGATCGTCATTAACGGCCATCGCAAAGCCAACCTCCCTCCCTTGGAGATCGCCTGCTCGCGCATTCGCAACGAAACCGGGGCCTACGTTACCATTGCCGACCCCTTTTTCCTCGCCGAAACGACCGCCAGAGAAATTCGCGAGTCGCCCCCTGGAGGGATCGGCCACGCTGAAGAGTTGGAGACGTCGCACATGATGCACATCTTTCCGGAGTTGGTGGACATCAAGAAAGCCGTGAAGAACTTGCCCAAGAAGAAAAAATTTCATGTCATGGACCCATACGTCATAGCAGATCGTGCCTTTACGCCTTCCACCCTGGAGGGGTTTCGCAAGGCCACAGAGCCCAGCGGAGTCATCGGAGACCCGACGCTTTCGACAGTCGAGAAAGGGGAACGGCTGCATCGAGCCCTGGTTAATAATTTGGTGGAATTGATCAAGATGGCCCGGAAGGAAAAAGTGACCCTGAAGCCCGTTGCCCCCTGTTTCTAAGAGGTTTAATTCTTCCATCCCTATGCCCCTCTGGCCTTAAATTCGGTGATGAAATAGATTCTAAGCCCAAGCAGACTTGCTATTTCTTTTGTTAGGGAAACGAGCATTGGCGGGGACAGAATGTAGTAATACTAATTTGACATCAAACATAGAGTAATGGTAGTATTGGGGCAGGAGGTGAGAAGATGCGAGGACCTGCCCAGATTGAGCCATGGTTGTCAGAAGAAGAGTTATTGGCATGGATTCGGGAAGCAGCAGATCGGCAAGCATACCAGAAGCGCCTGGCCATCTGGCTGACGAAAATCGGTCCCTTTCCTGCGCATGAGGTGGCCAGGATGCTTGGGATCTCGAAGCAGGCCGTTTGGCTGTGGGTGAGCCAATATAACCAGGAGGGACCAGAAGGGCTTTTGCGCCAAGGTCGAGGGGGGCGGCGCTGGTCGTTGCTCTCGTGGTTGCAAGAAGGAGCCTTGCTGGGGTCATTTGAAAAGAGGGCCTTGGAGGGCGAATGGATCACGGTGAAACAGATGCTTCCGGAGATCTGCCAGGTGGCCGGAGCGGAAGTTTCTTTGGCGTACGTCTATCGCCTCTTGCGGCGGCACCAATGGCGGAAGCTTGGCCCTCGGCCGCGGCACGTGAAAGCCGATCCGCAAGCCCAAGAGGAATTTAAAAAAAACTTCCGGCCCTCATCCAAGAAGCGATAGGTCCCTTGGCTTCGAGTAGGCCGGTGAGGCTTTTGTTTCAAGACGAGGGCCGGTTTGGTCGCATTAACGACCGGAGGCGTTGTTGGGCTCCTCTGCCCAGCCGTCCCGTGGTAGGTCATCAAGTAGTTCGGGAGTATGTTTACGTGATGACTGCCGTAAGCCCTAAGGACGGTCGACTCGCCTCTTTGGTCATGCCGTGGGTTGACTCCGAAGTAATGTCCATTTTCTTATCCCATACGGCCCAAGAGTTCTCGGACGATTTATGCATTATGCTGTTTGACGGCGCTGGATGGCACCGGGCCCATGCTCTCCGCGTTCCGAAAAACATGGTCCTCATCCCCCTGTTGCCTTACAGCCCGGAACTTAACCCGGTGGAGCACATCTGGGACTATTTGAGAGACGCCTTTGGCAACAAGACGTTTAACTCCCTTAATGAGGTTGTGGATCTTCTTTGCGCAACCATCAACACCCTGTTCCATCACCCCGAAATGGTTCGTTCAATGACCTGTTTCGATTGGATAAATACTCTATGTTTGACGTCAAATTAGTATTAGATGGTGGGGAAACGGTTTCTCCCCCCGGGGGGTGGTTTTCCTTTGGGCACAGATTATTTGGGAAGGGATGTTCTGGCCGGAATCATCCACGGGGCCAAGACTTCCTTCTTCGTGGGCATCATGGCTGCCGCGGTAATGATGACCGTCGGCATCCTTTTTGGGGCACTGGCAGGTTACCGCGGGATTTTGTCGCCGCCTCCAAAGCCCTGGGCGCCAATAATATGCACATCATTTGGCGGGAAATCCTTCCGAATGCCCTACCCCCCATGATCGTGAATGCTTCTTTGGCCGTGGGCATTGCCATTCTTTTTGAGGCTGGGCTGAGTTTTTTAGGCCTGGGAGACCCTAACGTCATGAGCTGGGGGTACATGATCGGTTCATCGAGAATATATATACGGCAAGCCTGGTGGACCGTGACCTTTCCGGGGTTGGCAATTTTTAGCATTGTTTTAAGTCTCAGTTTGGTGGGAGATTGGCTAAACGATTTCTTAAACCCAAAAATCAAGGGCAGGCGGCAAGGCTGATCTATCGGCCATACAATGAAGAAATTCTATTCAAATTCTATTCATTATTTGACAAAAACCAAAAGCTAAGGTATTTTATCTTTAATTTTTGCCTTTTCGTCCGACGCCTCCGGGTCTTTTACTGAAACAGGAAATTTTATGGGCCGTGAAAACAATACTTTATTAAAGATTCGCAACCTGAATACCTACTTCTTCACGGATGAAGGGGTGGCCAAAGCTGTTGATGGAGTGGACTTAGAGCTGGAAGAAGGAGGAACCCTGGGTGTAGTGGGGGAATCCGGTTGCGGCAAAAGCGTCACGGCGCTCTCCATCATGCGCCTCGTCCCGGACCCTCCGGGAAGGATTGTCAACGGGGAAATTTTCTTCAGCGGAAACAACCTGCTTACTCTTTCTGAAGCCGAGATGCGGAAGATCCGCGGCCGTTCTATTTCCATGATCTTCCAGGAACCTATGACCTCTCTGAATCCGGTTTTTCAGATCGGGGATCAGATCTCCGAAGTGCTGCGGCTGCATGAAGGGCTGTCCCGGAAGGAAGCCTGGAATCGCTCGATCGAGATGCTCAAGCTGGTCGGCATCCCCTCTCCCGAGCGCCGGGTGACGGAATACCCCCACCAGTTGAGCGGGGGTATGCGCCAGCGGGCGATGATCGCCATGGCCCTGGCCTGCAGCCCCAAGCTGATGATCGCCGATGAGCCCACTACGGCGTTGGATGTGACCATTCAGGCCCAGATTTTGGAACTCATCAATCGCCTGCAGAAAGAGAAAGGAATGTCCGTCATTCTGATCACCCACAATCTGGGAGTCATTGCCGAAACCGCCAGGAAAGTAGCCGTGATGTATGCCGGACGGATCGTTGAATACACCGAAGTTCGACCCCTGTTTGCCCGCCCGAAACATCCTTACACCCAGGGTTTGCTGCAATCGATCCCCCGGCTGGATGAACACCACGGCCGGAAACAAAGGCTGGAAGCGATCCCGGGTTTAGTCCCTTCGCTCCTGGATCTTCCCCCAGGGTGCAAGTTTTCTAATCGCTGCAAATATGTCTTCGATCGGTGTGAGGAAGAACCCCAGCTGATCGAAGGTGATCGGGGGCATTTCGTGCGTTGCTGGTTGCATGAACGAAAATTCAATTAGGACACAGATTTTCACAGATAAAAAAACTATACTCGTGTAAATTCCTTAGACTCTTTTGCACATTTTTTAAAAAATCTGTGTTCAGCTGTGTCCCAAAATATGTGATGAGTGGATTCTTTTCCAATGAGTGAAAACGGCAACCTCGTTGAAGTCAAAAATCTAAAAAAATTCTTTCCGGTACACACCCATTTTTTCTCGCGAGAGAAAATTTTCGTCCAGGCTGTGGTGGGAGTGAACCTAACCATCCACCGGGGAGAAACGCTGGGCCTGGTCGGAGAATCCGGCTGCGGGAAATCAACGCTGGGCAGGCTGATCCTTCGGCTGGAGGAGCCCACTGAGGGGCAGATTTTTTTCGAGGGGGACGACATCCTCCGTTACAGCTCCGAGCGCCTGCGCCAGCTCCGGCGGCAGATGCAGATCATCTTCCAGGATCCCTATTCTTCTTTGAACCCCCGGAAAACCGTGGGCTCGATCATCGGGGAACCTCTAATCATCCACAATATCGGCACCAAGAAAGAACGGGCGGAACGGGTCTTAAAGTTGATGGAAGTCGTGGGACTGAGGCCGGAGCACATCAACCGTTATCCTCATGAATTCAGCGGGGGCCAGCGGCAACGCATCGGCATCGCCAGGGCCCTGGCCTTGAACCCCAAGTTGATCATCGCCGATGAGCCCGTATCCGCCCTGGATGTTTCCATCCAGGCTCAAGTTCTGAACTTGTTGGAAGATCTGCAAGAGGAATTTCACCTGACCTATCTGTTCATCGCTCATGATCTCCACGTGGTGGAACACATCAGCGACCGGGTGGCCGTCATGCACCTGGGCCGGATCGCCGAGCTGGCTAAAAGTGAGGACCTCTACCGCAGCCCAAAGCACCCCTATACCCAGGCTTTGCTCTCGGCAAATCCCATTCCTGACCCCACCCTCGAACGCAAAAGGATCCTCCTGCAAGGAGAGGTGCCCAGTCCCATCCATCCGCCCTCGGGTTGCAACTTCCACACCCGTTGCCCCCATAGGTTTGAGCTTTGTGACCAGGAAGTCCCCCAGTTCAAGGAGATCGAGCCCAACCACTGGGTAGCCTGCTACCTTTGTGGCCCGAACGAATAAAAACTTTTTCGCCACAGAGGGCACAGAGAACACCGAGGTAAGATAAAAGCAAAAATTGTTTTTACACCTATTTTGATTTTTAACTTTCTCTGACCTCTCTGTGTGCTCTGTGGCCAATAATAAAAAAGGAGGAGACCTTGCCCGATCGAATTGATATCAACTGTGATATGGGGGAAAGTTTCGGCGTCTACAAATTGGGCCGGGATAAAGAAGTCATGGACTACATCTCCTCGGCCAACATTGCCTGCGGCTGGCATGCTGGAGATCCGATGGTTATGGAGCAGACAGTCCGCCTGGCCAAAGAGAAAGGAGTAGCGGTGGGGGCCCATCCGGGTTACCCGGACCTAATGGGGTTTGGGCGGAGGCGCATGGATCTTACTCTAACCGAGATCGAAAATTATCTCTTATACCAGATGGGCGCCCTCTATGCCTTCGCTCGAGCCCATGGTTTGCCGCTGCAGCACGTCAAGGCCCACGGAGCCTTGGGGAACGTGGCCTTTGTGGACCTGGAAGTTTCTAAAACCATCGCTCGGGCGGCAGCACGCTTCAGCCAGGAGATCATTTTTGTGGCCCTGGCCGGGACGGTGATGGTCCAAGCGGCCCAAGAGGTAGGAGTGCGGTTCGTGGAAGAGGTTTATGCGGACCGGGTGTATAATCCCGATGGGACTTTACAGTCGCGTAAAATCGCCGGGTCCGTCATCCATGATCCGGAAAAAGCAGCTCGTCAGGCCCTGACGATTGTTCAAGAAGGTTACGTGATCGCCCACGATGGCACCAAAGTTAAGGTAAAACCCGAGTCTTTATGCGTCCATGGGGACACACCCAGCGCCGTCTCCATCTTGCAAAAAATCAGGGGAGAGCTTCAGAAAACCTCGATTGCCGTCAAACCCATGGGGCAGTGAGAGGATGTCAGAAAAGCCCAGAATTCTACCCGCAGGAGACCAGGCCATTCTCGTTGAATTCGGGGTGGAGATTACTCCAACAACCAACCGCCTGGTCCAAGCATTCACTCATAATGCCAATCAAAACAGAATCCCTGGGATTGGGGAATTGGTTCCCTCCTATTGCACATTGCTGATCTATTACGATCCCTTTCTGCTTTCTTTCTCCCAGGTCGAATCCTGGGCTCGCAACCTTCTGGGCAGCGACCTCTGGGAGACGAAAACCAGTTCCGAGGTCAAAGAAGTACCGGTGGTTTATGGGGGGCCGTACGGTCCTGATATCGAGTTCGTTGCCCGGCATAATCAAATCACCACAGAAGAGGTAGTTCAACTCCATGCCAGAGAAACTTACCTGGTTTACGTAGTCGGTTTTTCCGCGGGATTCGCGGCCATGGGTACGGTTCCCTCAAAGATCCAGACCCCTCGCCTGCAAACCCCCCGGACCAAAGTCCCTGCTGGCTCTGTGGGAATTGGAGGAATACAAACGGGAATCTATGCTGTGGAATCGCCCGGGGGATGGCAATTAATCGGCCGGACACCTCTTACCCTCTTTGACCTGAATCGCCATCCCCCTGCTTATTTCCAGGCTGGAGATTATGCCCGTTTCTACCCCATTAGCGAAGCGGAGTTTTTAAGATATCAAAATATAGAATAAGACGCACCAAAAGTTCTGGAATTTGGTTTTCACTTGAACCCATGAACCCTTGAATCCTTGCCCCCTTTTTATTATGATCGAAGTCATCAAAGCCGGTCTTTTCACCACAGTCCAGGATAATGGACGATGGGGCTACCAAGGGTACGGGGTAGGCGTTGCCGGGGCCATGGATAATTTTGCTCTGTCCGCTGCTAACTTCCTGGTTGGGAACGCGGAAGGAGCCGCCGGACTGGAAATGACCCTTCTCGGTCCTACGTTAAAATTCCACCAGGAAACGATCTTGGCCATTACGGGTGCCGACTTGGATCCCCAGCTTAAGGGAGAGTCAATACCGAACTGGACTTGTCATTTCGCCCCTTCGGGGTCAACTTTGAGCTTCGGTGGGAAAAAGAAAGGGGTTCGCGCCTATCTGGCGGTTGGGGGGGGGATCGGCGTTCCACCCCTCATGGGATCCCGCTCTACTTACCTTCTGGGCCACTTCGGCGGCTTGGAGGGGCGGGCTTTAAAATCCCAGGACCACCTGCCCGTTCCCCCTCTGGCAGGGGCATTGCGCAATCTTGCCGGCAGGGTTTTCCCGGAAAAAAACCGACCCCCTTACCAAAAGAACCCCACGCTCCGCGTCGTCCCCGGTCCATTTGCAGACTTCTTCTCTGAAGAAGGAATAAAGGTTTTTTTCTCCACCGAATACACGGTTACCCCGCCATCCGACCGCATGGGGTACCGTCTGCGAGGAGAGCCCATTAAAAGGAAGAAGTCTGGGGAATTGATCACCTGCGGGCTGGCCAATGGCACGGTTCAAGTTCCCCCCGACGGCCAACCGATCATCCTCCTGGCAGACCGACAGACCATCGGCGGATACCCGATCATTGCCACCCTGATCCAAGCCGACATGCCGCTGATTGCCCAATGTGCTCCCGGGGACAAATTGCGATTCCAAGCCGTATCAACAGACGAAGCTCGCGAAGCGTACTTAAAGCTCTGGGGCAACTTAAAAACATTTTTCAATAAATCTTTCACCGCGGAGAGCGCAGAGGCCGCCGAGAAACCTTAAAATCAAAATCCAAAAAACAAAATGCAAAATGACAGTGCAAATAAAAAAATATTTGTAAGAGGTTAGCTCTTTGAAAATAATGTCTTGTCGTTTATTCGTTGGGTCATTCCCGCGCCGGCGGGAATCCAGACTCCGTCTTTTAATTTTGTTTGTAATTTTGATATTTGATTTTTAATTTTTGATATGTTATCTCTGCGCTCTCGGCGTGCTCTGTGGTAAATTTTTTCTCTTTTATGGGAGGATTTATGAAGCGGTATTATGCTCTCTCGGCCATTGGCAAGGATAGGCCGGGTATCGTGGCTGACGTGGCTGGGCTGATTTACGAATGCGGCGGAAACCTGGAAGATTCCCGTATGACCCTACTCGGGGAACAATTCGCTCTCCTCATTCTACTATCGGGAACTGGCGAGGAATTTCAATTTCGACTTTCCACCGGATGCAAACGGCTGGAGTGGGAAAAACATCTTTCTATTTTCCTTACGCCTGTAGAGGAAACGGAGGGGATGCCCAAATTGAAGGGAATCACAGAGATCTATGAACTTTCCACCACGGGCTTGGACCGCATGGGTATCGTTTACCATGTTTCCCGGCTACTTGCAGATCACAGAATAAACATTACCGACATGCACACAAGAATCACCCCTTCTCCCGAAAGCGGTACCCCGATCTTCACCATGAAGATTCTTCTGCAAGTCCCGGTGGAAGTCTCTCCCTCAGACCTCCTGGAGAAACTCAATCGCCTGGGAGAAAAGCTGGCCGTTGACATTTCCCTGAAAAAGGGAGGAGGATGATTTCTCTTATCTTACTCTCCTGGCTTCGCCCGCCCAGTATTTTTCCCGCAACTCCCGCTTGAGGACTTTTCCATAAGGGTTCTTGGGTTGGCGGGAATAAAGAAAATTTATCCAACCCATAATTTGGCAACAGATCCTAATCCTTAATTCCTGCCAGATATTTCACAACCTCCTTCTTTGATTCCAGGTCATATGTTGACCTGATCCCAATTTTCTCCATCACGGGGGATCCACCTCCATGGATTCCAGCATGCTGAGCCCAACCACAGCTGGCTGAGCATGTAAAATCCGAAATAAAACGATAAAGCCGATGGAGTTTCTCTGGAGAGACCTCCGGATTTCGTCTAATGTACTTTTCCAAATAGGGGCGGGTCTCCGGATTAAGCCAATCTTCCTCCGGGGGAAGGGTAGAAGGAAGCCCGCCAGCAATGGATACCAGAATTTCGTATTCATGGTAAACATTAATACCAGCCAAGTATCTGCCGGTATTTGAATAAAGAAATTTAGGCCGAAAGATTCCCGAAGATGTTTTTTCTGCCCTGGCCGCTGCCGCAATCCCCGAAGCATAAACCAGCTCACCGATGATCATCAGTTCGGTCAACTCATCCTGGATATGAGGCGCATTACCTACACCATTGTATTCAGCCACCAGGGCTGTTGCACCCATTATGATATCAGTAAGAGCTGGTTTGCAGCCGCAATAAGAATGGCGATGAAAGCCGGCAAATGTGAGGGCCATGGAACCAGCAAACTCCCATTCTCCGCACATGAATACCCTTTCCCACGGAACAAATAGGTCATCAAAAATCAAAAAGGATTCAGCCACTCCGTAATCATTATAGGGAGCTTGGAGATTTATGCGTGGACGGGGGCTGGTAATTCGGGAGATCAACTTAATGCCATCCGTATCTGCTGGGATGGCAAACGACACGGCCCAATCGCTTTCCTTTTCCGTAAGGGCACGCGTAGGAATGACAAGATGTTCATCCACATAGGGCCCCATGGTAATATGATTCTTTGCTCCCCTAACAATGATGCCTTTCTTATCTTTCTTAACAATATGGAGGTAAAGATCGGGATCTTTTTGCTGATGGGGCCTCGCCTTCCGGTCACCTTTTGGGTCTGTCTGGGATGCACTTCCCACAAGATCGTTGGTTTGGTAGTATTTTAGAAATTTAAGAAAGTGGTCATGATATTGTGTCCCTTTGGCATCGTCAATCTCCTTGGTGACGACTCCCATGGCATTGAGGGTATCTGTCGCCATACACCGCTGGATACACCCCCCTACTTTGTGGCATAGACTTCGTTTCATCTCCTGTTGTTTATAGAGATCCTCAATGCTGAGGTTTAGAGAAGTAAAGCGGTTTATAGGCTCACCCGTGAGATGAGATTGGGTTACCATGAGATCCTTATATGCGGGATCTTGAGCCAAATCAAATGTAAGCCTAAGTACATTGATTGGCTTCTCAAGCATCGGATCATCTCTCCTAATCTGCTTCCCATAGGCGTACAAATTGGGTTTCATCTTTTTCAACCGTTCCACATATTCATCCGACGTCTTTAATGCCATCTTATTTCTCCTCCATTTATCTCAGATTACCATCTTATTTTTTGCTAATGTGAAATGGCTATCCGACAATGTGCCCACCATCGACCACTACCACCGATCCCGTCATGAAACTGGAGGCGTCGGAGGCCAAAAGCAGCGTGGCTCCCCGAATCTCCTTCACCTCTGCCAGGCGACGCATGGGGATCTTGCTGATGACCTTCTGACCGGCTGGTGTCTGGAAAAAATCCCGGTTCAGATCTGTCAAAAAATATCCGGGACAGAGGGCGTTGACCTGAATGTTGTACCGGGCCCACTCCAGGGCCAGCGTCTTGGTGAACAGGATCAACCCTGCCTTGGCTACACAGTAGGGGCTACTGTAGATGACCCCGATGATGCCGGCGATGGAAGCAATGTTGATGATCTTTCCATATCGGTTGGCAATCATATGGCGGCCGACCGCTTGGGTGCAGAAGACGTGTCCCTTCAAGTTCACATCCATCACCCGGTCCCATTTTTCTGGAGTCATCTCGGCCACCGGTGTGTCTCCGGCAATCCCGGAGTTGTTGATCAGGATGTCGATGAGACCGAAGGCCTTGACCGCATCGTTTACGGCCTTTTCAATTTCATCCAGTTTGGATATGTCCATGGGGCAGACCAGAGCCTTTCGACCCATCTTTTCGATCCAGGCGGCGGTCTCATTCAGGCCCTCCAGGTTTCGAGCCGCTAGGGCAACATCAGCCCCCGCTTCAGCCAGGGTCAAGGCCATCTCCCGGCCTAAGCCCCGGCTGGCCCCGGAGACGAATGCCTTTTTCCCCTGGAGAGAAAAAATATCCATCATAATTGTGGCCCCTGGGTTTGATTCAGCTTGATCTTTCCAGATTTAACGTCCCTTGAAGAGGGGATTCCGTTTCTCCATGAAAGCCTTGGCCCCTTCCAGAAAATCCTCTGTCTTGGCGACCTCATGTAAGAACCGCTGGCAGGTGATCCGAAAATCGTAGAGGTGTCGTCCCAGCACTTGGTTGACCGTTTCTTTAATGATGCGCAAAGAAGCGGGGGAGGATTTCATGATCTTGCGGGCGATCTCCACGGTGGACTCTTGCAATTGATCCTGTGGAACCACCCGATTGATGAGCCCTATCTCTAAAGCTCGCTGGGAGCTGATCGGCTCTGCGGCTAGCAGGAGTTCTTGGGTGGCCTTGATTCCTACCATGGGCGGCCCGAAAACAGCGAAGATAGGAGGCCAGGCTCCGATGCGGGCTTCGGGCTGGGCAAACCGGGCGCTTTCCGAGGCCACAGCAATGTCCGTCAGTAGGACCAATTCGCAGCCGCCGCCATAGGCCAGGCCATTGACTGCGGAAAGGAGTGGCTTTTGGAGGCGGAAAATGCTATTTACTAGGCCGTAGATGCAATCCAAGAAAAGGTCCTCAGCGTCCTTTGGGTCTTGCAAGCGGGTGAGCTCGCCGATGTCATCTCCGGCGCAGAAAGCCCTTCCGTTTCCGGTCAGAGCCAGGACCGAAACCTCATCGGCGGCATCCGCCTCCTCCAGTGCCTTTTGCAGTTCCTTCCAAAGGGGCCGATTAAGGGCATTCAATTTTTCGGGCCGATTAAGGGTAATCCAGGCGATCCGGTCTTCAATTCGGTAGAGGAGATATTGGTATTCCATGGAACACCTCCTTCAATGGCCAAAGGGGGATGGCATCACTTCTTTTTGAGCGATTGGTAGACCTTTTCCGCACCTCCGTAGATTCCTCCTCTTAAGAACATCACGACCACGATAAAAATGACCCCCAAGACTAATAGCCAAGCCCCTGCTTTGGACAGGACCGTGAATTTATTCAAAAAATCCGCCAAGAAGATGAATACCCCAGAACCGATCAAGGCCCCAGGGAGGACAAAGGTGCCCCCCAGAAGGGCCATGATCACAAATTCCCCCGATGTGTGCCAGGTAGCGAGATGCTCCCCCACATATTCTTGATGAAGGGCAAAGAGCGTTCCTCCTAAACCGCAGATCAGGCCCCCAATGATGAAGGCAATCCACTTATAAGTCTCTGGATTATAACCGATGGCTGTGGCGCGAAGCTCACTTTCCCGCATTCCCATGAGGACTTTGCCGAAGGGTGATTCGATCAGCCGCCGGACAAAGAGGAAGAGTAGAAGGAAGAGGATGAGAACAAAGATATAAAAATTGAAGGTTGGTTTTAAGTTAATGGAAAAAACTCCCAGCTCTAAAATCTCTCGTTTGATTCCCCAAATCCCATCTGGTCCCCCGGTGAAGCTCTTCCACTGCCAGATAATGAACCAGACCAACTGGTTGAAGGCCAGGGTAAGTAGGGCAAAGATGAGTCCACCCCGTTTAATACAGAAGTAGCCCATGACGATGGAGATGATTCCGCTCATCGCTACTCCGGCTATAATCGCCAGAAGAATATGCACGTTATGACGGGCCAAGAGGATGCCGGCAGTATAAGCCCCAACGGCAAAAAGGCTGCCCGTTCCGAAGTTGAGCAATCCTGTATATCCAAGCAGCAGGATAAAGGCCAAGGTAGGTATGGCCATGATCAGGATTTCGGCAGCCATCATCCTGGAAGGAAGGACAAAATAAACAGGGACCAGGATAGCAGCCATTAAAAAAACCGGAAAAAGCTCGGTTGAAAAACCTTTCCCCGGCCGTCCCTCTCCTGCCTTCATCGAGCCACCCCCCTTCCGAGCAATCCTTGAGGCCGAAGCATCAAGATGATACCCATGGCGGCGAACATCACAAAGTCCGAAGCTGGGGCCCAGAAAACGCCAGCGATACCCCGGACGACGCCCAAGAGAATGCCTCCCAATAAAACTCCGCGGATGCTACCCATACCGCCAATCACGACCACGATAAAGCAAATGAGTAAGATCTCTGTACCGATGGAATGCTGCAAGCCGCCGATCAGGGGAGCGTGAAGCCCTCCGCCAAGTCCAGCCAGGGCAGAACCCAGAGCAAAAGTCCAGGTGTACACCTTACGAGTGTTGATGCCCAGGGTCCTGGCGGTCTCGGGATCTTCAGCACTGGCCCGAATGATGGCTCCCAAAGCACTGCGTTCTATGAAAAACCATACGCCGAAGATTATGGCCAAGCCGAGGATCATAGTAAATAGGCGATAAACGGGATAGCGAAACAGGCCCAGGTTGATCTCTCCTTCGAAGGAGGGAGGCATCCCTAACGGAAGAGGTACGGTGCCATAAATTAAGGCGACCCCCTGCTGGATCACCAGCAGGAGGCCAAAGGTGATCAGAATTTGGTAGACCACGGGCTGACCATACATCGAGTGCAAGAGAAATCTTTCTATCATCAATCCCACGATGGCCATTAAAGGAAGAGTGATGACCAGACCCAGCCAGAAGTTTCCTGGAATGGGCAGCACCTGGACACAACTCCACACCAAATAGGCCCCTAACATGTAGAGGGAGCCGTGAGCAAAGTTTATGATGCCCAGCATCCCGAAGATGAGGGACAGCCCGGTAGCCAGAAGGGCAATCAGCACCCCAAACTGGATGCCGTTGAAGACCTGAGCTAAAATAGCATCGATATTTACCATTTTATTTTCGCCCCGATTTCATCAAAGGCTAAAGCCCAGTTTCACGTTTAATCCTTCAAGAGGATAGGGGTGACGAGCTCAAGGCCCGCCCCCTATCGATGAGCGCCGAGAGATTACAAGGGATCTTTAGTCCGATCGAACTCAAACCCTTTCTCCCCTTGCCTGGGATAGATCTTGCCCCCGCCGATGACTTCTACGTAATCCTCTTCATACTTCTTCTCTGACGGGGCCTTGCCTCTTAGCAATAAGAAGTCGTGTTCGATCTGATGATACCAGCCAGCCAGCCTCTCTTTTCCGCAAGGTCCATCGAATTCACCAATCTTCTCGAGGGCAGGGATGAGCACTTTGGGGTCAGCGCTGCCCGTCTGTTTTATCACCCTCTCCATAAGCTGGCACTCCAGATACTTGGCCGCGGCATAATCGCCAGGGATGATGTCCCATCTCTTTCGATACTTCTCCACAAAGATCTTCGTCCACTGATTAGGCATGGCATGGTTCCAGTGGTCGCCTAAATGCATCCCTTCCAGGGCATCGGACCCTACCCCCCGGAGCATGTTTAGAGTACCCGTAGTGGAAAAAACCTTCATCACCTTCTTCAGGCCGAACTCATGGGCTTGCCTCAGACCGATACCGAAAAGTTTCCCGTAGAGTCCAATGATGTAAGCATCAGCTCCGGATCCCTTGGCTTCGGTCATAAATACACTGGCGTCCGTGGCCGTTACCGGGACATATTGGGTTTTAAGGAGCTTGATGCCTCTCTCTTTTAAAACAGCTTCTACATTCTCCGCCATGTCATAGCCCCAGGCATAGTCGAGCTGGATCTGAATGACCTTTTTGATCCCCGGGAACTTGTCTAAAAACTTGGAGAGCGAAGCTCGGGCAATGGTGTAGTTGGGGCTGGCCCATCTGAAGGTGTAGCGGTTACCCTGAGCACCGGTGAGGCGGGTATCCCAGCCATCGGTCCAGAAGATCGGCCCCTTTGTTTTGCCGATGATGTCGGCCATGGCCAGTTGCACCGCGCTGCTATTTCCAGAGGAAACGATTAGCGGCTTGGCCTCGTCAATCACTTCTTGCAGGCGGCGCACCCCGACAGCCGGCTTGAGCTCCGTATCCCGGGTGACCAGCTTAACGGTATAAGGCCCCATTTTATTATTGTGCTCTTCCAGGAACAGAACTGTGGCCTTGTGACCTTCATCGCAAGTTGCCGCATAGGGGCCGCTGTAGTCATCCACGATGGCCCAAACAAACTCCTTCTCCGCAGCTTGGGCGGCCGGGTAGAAAACCAATCCCGCAGCTAAAAACAACAGCATTAGGATAAAACTCGGAAGGCCAATTTTCATCATTCCACTTTTCATAAGCCACCTCCTTAAAAAAATTTCCATAAGTTCAGCCAATCCGTTCAACCCTTCTTCTGCTAAGCCTTGATCCTTTCCTTAATCCCCCCTACTCACCTCCTTTCCCCCCCATTAAGAATTGCGATCTTTCGTTAGAGTTTGAAGTATTTCCTGTGCAATTCAACATCTTCCAATATTTCCTGAGAGCTGGCTTCACGAGATACCAGACCGTGGGCCATCACGTAATGGCGGTCCCCCAAATTAGACGCCATGGTCAGGTTGGCTTCCACCAAAAGCATGGTCAGTCCGGATTTTTTCAACTCCCGGATTGTATCCATGATGGCACCTACCAAAAGGGGTGCCAATCCTTCAGAGGGTTCATCGAGGAGGATCAACTCTGCCCCGCTGACTAAAACCCTGGCGATCGCCAGCATCTGCTGTTCGCCCCCGCTCAACTCATTACCCCTATTATTCAGCCTTTCCCTGAGGGGTGGGAAAATATTCAATACCCATTCTATCTTCTCCCCATCCTGGCGAAGGGAAGGCAATCTAAGGTTTTCCGCCACGCTGAGGCTGCTGAAAATGCGGCGACCCTGGGGAACGTATCCCAGGCCTCGACGAAAAATTTGATGAGTTTCCCTCCCGAGGATATTTTCTCCCTTATACCGGATAGAGCCAGAACGGACCAACATCAAACCCATGATGCTTTTCAGGGTCGTCGTCTTACCGGCGCCATTTCGGCCCAGGAGGGTAACCAACTCTCCTTTATTCACCTCGAGGCTGACTCCGTGGAGGATATGACTTTTACCATAATAGGCATGGATCTGATCCAATTGCAGCATCATCGTACCCCCAAATAAGCTCTGCTCACCTCTTCGCTGTTCCGGATTATATCCGGAGGGCCCTGGGCAATGACCCGGCCGAAATCCAAGACCGTAATAGAATCCGAAATGGATAGAACCATGTCCACGCGATGTTCGATGAGCACCACAGTGTGCTTTGGGGTGAGCTTCTTTATGGTCTCGCCCATCATGGGGATTTCATCGTAGACCAGCCCGCTGGTGGGTTCGTCCAACAGCAAGAGATTGCTCTCGCTGGCCATCGCCACACCGATATCCAGGAGCCGCTGTTCGCCGTGGGAAAGCTCGCAAGCCTTATGTTCGGCTTTCTGGGCCAACCCCAGCGTGCGCAAAATCTCATAGGATTGAACCACGAGCCCCTGGAGGTCCGAGGCCTTTTTAAAAAAGCTGAATCTCTCCTTCCCTTCTGCTTGGATGGCCAACCGGACATTTTCCAGGGCGGTCAACTCCAGGAAAAGGGTGATGACCTGGAAAGACCGCCTGATACCCAAGTGAGCCATCTGATGGGGGGGCAGATGGGAAATATCTTTTCCCTTAAACTCTACCCTGCCCTCGCTGGGCTTGATAAAACCAGAGATAAGGTTAAATAAGGTGGTCTTGCCGGCGCCATTGGGACCCACCACAGAGTGCAGACTTCCCTCTCGAACCTCCAGATCGACATGATCCAGCACCCGCAGGGCCCCAAAGTCCTTGGTCAATCCGATGGTTTTCAATAAGGCCATCGCGCTTTCCTCTTCTCCTGTTAAATTGCTCTCAGGAATGCCCTTAGAACCTCTTCCGCAGTTCCCTCCTCATAATCTTTCCGCTGGCAGTCTTAGGCAGTTCCGGCAAAAATTCGATCTCTCGGGGGAAGGAATGTTTTGATAATCTCTGCTTCACGCTCTCCTGGATCTCCTTTGCTAAACTATGCGAAGGCTTGAATCCAGACTTGAGCACGATAAAGGCTTTGATGATCTCTCCTCGGACGGGGTCCGGCTTGCCCACGACCGCTGCTTCCGAAACTGCAAGATGCTCCATCAACGAATCTTCCACCTCCGCTGGGCCCACCCGATAGCCGGAGAGGGACATGAGGTCATCCGCTCTCCCTTTGAAAAAGAAATAGCCCTCTTCATCCTTTGCAGCCAGGTCGCCGGTATTGAACCATTCCTCTTTAATGAAACACTCCTTCCACTTCTCTGGTTGCTTCCAGTAGTTGGTGCTCAGAAAGTATGAGTTTTTCTTGGCCGCAATCAAGCCTGTCTGGTTGGGAGCGACCTCGTTGCCTTCTTCGTCCATGAGGACGATCTCGAAGCCGGGGAAGGGTTTGCCCATTGAACCGGGTTTCGGCTTTGTGCCTGGGTAATTCCCCAGGAGCATGCCCACCTCGGTGATTCCATATTGGTCGGCGATAGGCACTCCCAAGTTTCTTTCAAACCAGAGCATGGCTTCGGCATTCAGGAATTCCCCCCCGCTGGTGAGGCGTTTTACTTTCAACCGATAGCGCTTGGGCAGGTCTTCCCCCGCCGCCAGAATGGTGCGGTAAGTCGTCGGGGCGGCTGAAAAATTGGTAACTTTCCATCTTTCCAAGATCTCATACCAGCGCTGGGCTTCCAACCGGCCTTCATCGACCAGCAGCGAATGACCGAGGCATAGGAGGGTGCTTCCCACAGTGAGTGAACCGTAAACCCAGGCCGGATCTGCATATCCCCAGAACATGTCCTCGTCTCTCACATCGAGCATGTACTTTGGATAAGGAAGCACGGTGATGATCCCTTTATGGGGAATCGCTGTTCCCTTGGGCAAACCGGTAGTGCCCGAGGTATATTGCAGGATCGCAATATCCTCTGCCGAGGTTTCTACGATTGCAAATTCCTTGCTGGCTTTGTCCATCTCCGACCAGAAACTCAAATCCCCGCTACGCATCCCCGAACTTCGATCTCTGGATACGACCATCACTGGCACATCCGCCAGGCTTTTTTCCGTCCCCCCCACTTTATCCCGGTTTTCGGGATCTGTGACAATCAGCTTGGCCCCGCTATCCCCCAACCGGTAATCGATGGCCTCCGGGCCAAAAGCGGTATACAGCGGGACATCAATGGCTCCCGCTTTCCAGGTTCCAAATAAGGTGATGTACGCTTCCGGGATTCTGGGAAGTAAACGGGCAACGGCATCGCCCTTTTTGATCCCCAGCCCCTTCAAGACATTGGCGAACTGGGAAGTCAGGTTTCTCATCTCCCGGTAGGTGAATTTCTCCTCTTGGCCTTCGCGCGAGATGCAGAAGAGGGCTACCTTTTTGGGATCTCGGGCATGGCGATCGATGACTTCGTGGGCAATATTCAGCCTTTCCGCCGGATTCCAGTCCAAATATTGTCGGGAGAATTCCTCCCATTTGAACTGCCGGTGAATTTCCTCCGGCGTTGCATAACCGATCCGGTTCATTTTTCCCTCCTTTCCGGGTACGGTGTATGCCTTCCTGGCTGCTCTCATGGACGGGAACGATCAGCCGGTTCGATCTGCTTGGATCTCAGATTTCTACTCTCCTTCCGGGGTCCTCTCAGGAATAGGTCGGAAAATAACCTGGCGATCTCTTCGCTTTTCATCCGCCCATTCGCCGCATACCAATGGACAAGCCAATTCATCATTCCCAAAAGAGCTAAGGTAGTGATTTTAACATTCACATCCCGAAAGAGCTTTTCCTTCACACAATCAGCGATAACCTTACGAAAAAGAGTTTCGTATCGGTCTCTGAGCTTAATAATTTTTCGCTGGTTTTTTGCGTTAAGAGCCCTCAGCTCCTTGAGCATCGTGGAGTGTAAATCGGAATTTTGAGCGATGGCAATGAGGTGGGTTTCAATCATTTTTTGCAGCCTTAGATCGGGTCTCAGGTTCAATCGAACGATGGGCTCAATCGCTTCCAAACTCTGCAGCATACTCCATTCGCAGATGTTGTAAAGAAGGTCTTC
>JAURYC010000122.1 GCA_030654105.1 Deltaproteobacteria bacterium | reverse complement strand
CTGTGCGAACAATTAAGGAAATACAAGCGCCTTAAAGGTCATTCCATTATAGTGGTTTTCGATGGCCGGCAAGAAGGGCGTTTGGCCGGGCATCGAGATCGATTTGGCGGGATCGAGGTGATCTTTTCCAAACCGGGGGAGAAAGCAGACGAAGTTCTCAAGCGCCTGGCCTCGGAAAAACGCGGAGGGATTATAGTCGTAACCTCAGACCGGGACGTAGCTCTCTTCGCCGAGAAGAAAGGCGCCACAACTATCTCGGTATTTGATTTGGCCGAAAAAATGGAAATGGCCCAGTTCTATGCCTTGAAAGGAAGTCAGGAGGAGCCTATGGCCCCCCTTCGCTCCGTGGCTCCGACGAAAAAGGGACCCTCCCATCGCCTCCCCAAAGGGAAGCGCAAAGCCACGGCCGCTTTCAAGAAGTTGTAGCTTTCCTCCGGTAAGCTTCGGCCAGAAGGGTCACCGGATGGACCGCTTTCAATCCGGTTCCCTGGAAGATTTGCAAGGCGCATGACCCGCAGCTGGTCACGACTCGATCCACGCCGCTTTCCTGGATTTCCTTAAAGAGGCGGGCCCCGATCTCCAGGGAGAGGTCATAGTTTTTCTTCTTCAAGCCAAAGGTGCCGGCTAAACCGCAGCAGCGGTCCTGGAAGACTCGAACCTGGAGACCCGGAATGAGCTGGAGAAGCTCGACGGGCTCCCGGGTGATGCCCAGGGCCCTAAGGTGGCAAGGGTTATGGTACCCCACCTTTAGAGGGATCTCTCCGAAATTCGGGTTTAATTTCCCCTTTTCTTTGAGGGCGAATAAAAATTGGTGGATCTCGAAACAGGTAGGAATGATTTTCGATGTCGTTTCTAATCCAGCGATCCTGGGATATTCTAACTTCACGGCCAGCGCGCAACTGGGTTCGCTGAAGATCAGCGGTGTGCCCTTTTCCGCGTAAGTAAGAATTTTTTTCAGGTTGTTTTCCACCCCCCTGGCCGCAGAGGCTAAAGCGCCAGAAGATATGCGGGCGATGCCGCAGCATTCAAAATCAGGGAGTTCGACCCCGAACCCATTCCGCTCCAGAACTTCACAGGTTGCTAAGGCTTCCCCTTGCGGGTCATTGTAATTGGCAAAGCAGCTCAGGAAATAGGCTGCCTGGCCGTTGCGGGTCGGTCCGGATTTATAAAGGCTGCGGAAGGTCTCGCGGGCAAAGGGGGGCAGCTTTCTCCGGCGATCTAATCCCAGGGTCGATTCCATGATGGCCCGGGCCGGCCGCCAGGAGAAAGCCAAGTTGGTCGCAGGAGCGAAGGCGCTTCCCACTTGGCAGGCCAGGTGGGTGTTGGAGATGAACCGGTCCTTGAAGGGTTGGCCTTTTACCTGCACGCAATGAGCTCGGGCTTGCAGGGCTAGCCAGGGGATATCCACCCCTGTGGGACATTCCGTGAGGCACCTCTTGCAATTCACACACCCGTCCATCACCGCTTTCAATTCATCGGAGGCCATGAATAACCTGGAATTTAACCTCCCCGAGATCAATTCCCGGAGCAAGACCGCTTTGGTCCGGCCCAGGGAGATTTCTTCATGCGTCTCGATGGCGATCGGACAGTAGGATCGGCATTTACCGCAGCCGTGACAGCTCTCGACTTCGGTGCGCAGCGGCTCCTCATCGAAAGAACTTCCCGTTGGCTGCGGGGTATACCCACTGCCATATTTCAGATTCTTGCTCAGGAGGCCGGGGTCTTCTCCCACCACCCGCCCGGGGTTCAGGATTCTTTGCGGGTCGAAGAGGTCTTTCAATTCCACAAAAGCAGGATAAAGTTGAGGGTACTGCCTGGGCACATAAGCCGTTCGTAAGAGCCCGTCCCCGTGTTCCCCGCTGATCGTGCCCTTAAGACGGAGAACCAAGTCGTAAGTTTCCTCGGTGATCTTGGTCATCCTGGCTATGTCCTCGGCCTTCTTCAAATCCAAAAAAACCATGACATGGAGATTCCCGTCTCCGGCGTGTCCGTAAACACTCGCTTCCGCCTGATGTTTTTTGAAGATTTCTCGTAATCCAGCAATGTATTCCCCCAGCTTGTTGGGGTGGACCGCTGCATCCTCGATGAAGGCGATCGGCTTCTTCGGCCCTTTGACCTTATTGAGGATAGGCCCGGAGACACTGCGGACCTTGGTAAGCATCTCTCGATCCCGGGCGTCTTGGGCCTCCTTGAGGGAGATGGCCAGCTTTTGCTCATCCACCAGTCGGCTGGCAACCTGTTGCATCCGCTCGCGGAGTTCTTTTTCTGATTCTCCTTCAAACTCGATGAAGAGAGTCGCCTCTATGTTTTCGGGAAGATAGGGGCGCATCTCCGGGTACTTGGCCCTGGCCAGGTCGATGATCTGCTTTTCCATGATCTCTAACATGGTGGGAGAAAACTTTAAGATTTCTTCTGTGGCTGGGCCTATGTTTTCCAAGCTGCGGAAATAAAATAAAGCCGAATGAGTGCGACGAGGGAGATCTACAAGGCGCAGGCGGGCCTCGGTGAATATACCTAAAGTCCCTTCCGACCCGACCAAGAGCGGGGTCAGGTCGAGAGAATCGTTTTTCCCCACCTGCCAGAGATCGTAGCCGCAGGAATTCTTGGTACTTTGGGGGCGCTCCGCTCGCAGGGGAGCTTGGTAGCGTTTCAAGAGGTCGGAAACGCCATGGAAGATTTTCCTTTCCAACCCGTCTGCGGGCAGAAGATCGAAATCCTTCAAGGAGCGAGATCCGGTGACGATAACCTCTCCAGAGGAGAGCACCACTTCCAAAGATTCCACATAATCCCGAGTGGCCCCATACTTTACCGCGTGGGGACCACTGGAATTGTTGGCGATCATTCCGCCGAGAGTGCAGTAATCTCCCGTGGAAGGGTCGATGGGAAAGAATTTACCCAGGGGCTTCAGAACCGTGTTTAATGTTCCCAAAATCACACCGGGTTGTACTCGAACCCAGTTTCCCTGCGGGTCAATTTCCAGTATTTTATTCATATGTCTTACAAAATCAAGGAGGATTCCTTCCCCAATCCCCTGGCCGGCCCGGCCTGTCCCCGCTCCCCGGGCAGTGATGGAAATGCCTTTGGAGGCCGCGTAACGCACACACTGGATGATATCTTCTTGATGCTTTGGCTGCACAATAATCAGGGGCAAAAGCCGGTAGATGCATGCTGCACTGCTGTAAGCGGCCCGGCTCAGATCATCCCAGAGGACCTCTCCTCTTAGCAGGGTTTTTAAATCTCTGGCGGTCGTTTCTGTAAGGCTAAGTTGATTTTCCACATTTACCTCTTGAAGTACTTCTCAAAGCAATAACCCGGATTTATCGTAACCAAAAATTGGCTTAAAAGGGTTTTCCCTTTCGAATACCGTTCCGGGTTTAATTTCCTTTCCATTCAATCATGGAAGCCAGCCGGAAATCAAGCCTTTTGCTTACCTGGCTACCCATCAATTTACTTGTATAGAAATTTCCTTTTTGGACACGGATGTACACAGAAAATCGCTTAGCGCTATGCGCATAGCGTCTTTTTTGTTTCTGCGGTTATCTGCGCAAATCTGCGTCCTATTAAATTTTATTACCGGTGATGAATTGGCAGTGATTTGCCAGGAACAGAAGGTTGTTAAATTTCTTGACTATCAAGGGGGGATTCGGTATCCTAAAATTCAGGAAAAGCTCCTTTTTCTTGGTGAGCGGAGGATCAAAGGAATGGACATGCCAGCCGTCTCGTTGGTGTACAGCGATGAAAAATTTGAGGTTTGGGTGGATGCCGAAAAAGACAACATTACGCTCAGCATGACCGATCGGGGCGTAACTCTTTTATTCACAAGGGATGAATGGCTGGAGTTCCAGGAAGTCATCGGCAACATCATGCTGGAAGAAGAGGAAGCAGAAGAAGTGTCGTAAACGGATCGTATAAGATGAGTAGCGGTGTGAAAGGTGTTATGCAGGTGGATAAGCGTCAACTTTTAAACACTGTCATCTATGCCCGCAACATCCGGGAGCAGATCATCACTTCTACCTTTATTGCCAAATCCAATTTTTATTGCATCAAGTGTGGGCAGATGCGTCCCTTCGGCGGGGACCTGGCCATTCAATATTACGGTAACCCTGGGGTAACGCTTTTTTGTAACAAATGCCTGGAAAAATTCGAAGAGAAGCTGCGCCGGGAACTGGAATGGGGGTTTTAGCACGCCGATAAAGCGTTTTCAACCTTGACAACCTCAAGGGGAAAATGCTAATCATCTTAAAAAAATTTGGGCCATTAGCTCAATTGGTAGAGCAACTGACTCTTAATCAGTAGGTCGTAGGTTCGATCCCTACATGGCCCACCAACACAATCAAGGGGTTAAGTCAATATGGCTTAACCCCTAATTTTTTAATGTAGACGTTTTGTAGACGGTAAAAAAAGGTCAACTGATTTTTTTGCAGGGGTCAAGGAAACAACAGATCGGCGGCGGTCTTGTCTTGAGTCCAACCTTTTTCCCGTTCTCTACACTGTGGCATACGGGAACCTTTTTTTAAAGTATCAGAGGGTTTCTTTTCCCCCTCCATCTTCCTTTTCAGATCGTCATATTCATCTCGGAAGGTTTCAAATGTCGGCTTTTATACCGCTCCTGGCGTGCACAGGAAGGCCAAATTCAAGACTTTATCACTGGGTAGGGTAAAAGGGGACAAGGGGATAGGGGAGAAAGTAGCTATTTCGTGCTTACATGATGCTGTACGGAAGGATTTTAGGGGTGTTTAGCATAGGTCAAGAAACCCCCAGGAGGATCCCCAGGGGTTTTAAAGCTATTCAACCTCGTGTTGGAATCATTGCTTCCAAATCGGCAAAATTTGCCGATTTCGTTGGTTACCCCGTGCGCGTGCGGGAGTCTGGAGTTTATCATCTATGCTAACCGTTAGCATACCGGTTACCCCTCTCGCGCGCGGGAGTCTGAGTCCATAACTTGGCAACTTCTGCCGACTTGGTCTTCCCGCGTGCGGGGGGGGGGTGCGGCCGCGATGTCTACAATTGTAGACAAATTATCCTGGTCTCCCCGTGCACGAGGGGATGGGGTAGGGCAAGAGGTAGGGAAAGTACCCCCAGGAAGGCCCAGGGGTTGTAAATGGTTACTTTAAAACGTATCCGGCCGCTTCCCCAGGGCTGCCCTTTCCTCTTCGCTGGCCTCAATGATCTCATACTGGCCCAGAGAGGCCTCCAGGGTCCCCACAGGCTTGCCGTTGACCAAAAGAACGGGCTGGCCGTAGGAAGAACTCGAGTGTTCCGTGGAAATTGTGGCCTCACCTTCCCAGCCCTCCAATA
>JAURYC010000121.1 GCA_030654105.1 Deltaproteobacteria bacterium | reverse complement strand
AGTCCCGTTTTCGTCATTGCGAGGAGTTCCGCCAATGCGGGACGACGAAGCAATCCCGTATTTTCAAGGACTTATAAAAACGAGATTGCTTCGCTTTCGCTCGCAATGACTCTTCTGCCGACTTTTTACGAGATCATCAATCTTAAAGGGGGACCGGGAGGTTCTTCCGTGGGCGACGGCGGGAGAAGGTTGTTCTGGGTCGATTCTGCCCCGCTAAAAGAGGGTCGTTCAGCGCCCTCCCGTCTGAGCCACAACAAGAGAGGTAATGCCAAAGGGATTGACGGTCAGGAGAGAATCATATTGCATTTCTGCGGTTCCCTTGTTATTTTAAAACTTGAAGAATGGAGAAAAAAAATTTAAGGAAATATTCTGCCAAAGGCAAGGTATTGGTTTACGGAGTTCTCCTCAATCTCCTGATTGCCTCTTTATTTTTCATTCTTTTTTTCCCCCTAACGGCGATCGCCAAAAAAAATGGCGTTTATCACCCGGTGGCCAAAGGGGTTACTCTCTACCGGATCAGCCTGGCCTATAAAATCCCCATTACTAAGCTCATGGAGGCCAATGGTTTAACCTCTCCCTCGGCTCTCAAAGTTGGCCGAAAAATATTTATTCCCGGAGCCAAAGCAGTTTTATCCATCGCGCCTTCCCTGCCGCTATCGCCTTTAGAAAAAAAGGACCTGGAGAGTTCACTGGAAACTGAGGAAAAACCAATTCCCTCGACCAGCGTTGAAAAAGAAATAGGGAAGCCCCCTTGGTTGGGGAAAGAACTGGACATCATCTGGCCTATCCAGGGGAAGATCAATTCTCCTTTTGGCCCCCGGAGGAAAAAGCTTCACGCCGGGATCGACATTGCTTCCCCCTCATATCAAGAAGTCAAGGCTGCCATGGACGGAGAAGTGATCCTCTCTCTTAAGTCCCGAACTGGGTACGGAAACGTAGTGGTATTGCGGCATGATCTGGGTTATACATCGATCTACGGGCATATGAACGTAATCATCGCCAAAGATGGGGAGGCTGTGCGTCAGGGGCAGGCCATCGGGGGAGTGGGCAGTACAGGGAAATCTACCGGGCCGCATCTCCACTTTGAATTACGGCACGACGGGCGCCCTATCGACCCTTTACCGATTCTGCCCATGACCATCGAAGACCTTTTGGAAAAAGCAGCGAAACGATGACCATACAATGGCGGAATGCGGAATTAAAATTCCACAATCCGCATTTGGAGGAGATTTCATGAAACTTGATTCTGATCTTTATGCCTATCCCTGGAAAAGTATGCAGGAGAATAATTGCAACAGCTATCTGATTGGTGGTGATATGCCTCTTCTCATCGACCCGGGCCATCAGCATTTGGTCAAGAATTTAATCAACGGGATGGAAAAAGACGGCAACCGCTTGGAAGACATCCGTCTGATCATAGCAACCCATGTCCACCCCGACCACTTTGAGGCCATTCAGACCTTTGCTCGGGCAGGGGTTTTAACAGCCCTGCACCCGGAAGAGGAAAAATTCATGCAGGAGACCGGTAGAGAGTTCTATGGAGCTTTTGGAATGGATATGCCCGAAATAAAAATAGATTTTTACCTCCAAGAGGGAGAATTAAAATTAGGCCAAAAAACTCTCCAGATTTTTTTCACCCCTGGCCACTCGCCGGGATCCATCAGTCTATACTGGCCGGAGAAAAAAGCCCTGTTCACCGGGGATGTCGTCTTTGCCATGGGGGTGGGGAGAACAGACTTTCCAGGAGGGGATGGCAACCTCCTGCGGGATTCTATCGAACGCCTGGCCCGGTTAGATGCCGAGTGGCTTCTTTCTGGGCATGGGGAAATCATCCGGGGAAAAAAGAACATTCAGCGCAACTTTTCCAACATTGGGTCCAACTTCTTGGACTACTGATAGTTCTCAATTTCATCTTGCCCACCCTCAGTCTTTTTGGGGTGGTTACTTCTATTGTGGTTCGGGCGGGGAGGGCACCTGGCGCGGGCAAAAGCGGCGGGAGAATCTTATCCATCCACCTGCCGATCTTATCTCCGAAAAGAGAAAGCGGATTGGAAGACTTCGCCCGCTGAAACGGCATAAGCCCGCTCACGACCATGAAATAATCACTGCCTTATTTTGCCAAGCCAGGGGCCCTTCCTGCCCGAACCGGCACACCAACTGGGAGAAAGGGCCAATCTTCAAAACTGGGGGTGGGCGAGTCAATTTCATCCTTTGACAAATTAAATCAGTTTCAATATGATTATAAAAAAAACAAGGAGGAGCTAAAAAGATGAAGATCCTACTCGGTGGAATCGTGGCTGTGATCATCGGCGTGGTGGGCTTGATTGCTTGGTGGGTTGACTTCCTGGAAGTCCTCAAAGGGGTTATCCCCATCATCTTGGTGCTTGGTGGGGCTTTAGCGATTTATTTAGGAATCGAGGATGTGAAAACCTCAGCCTCCTCCAAAGAAGAAGAGACGAAAAAAGAATCCACGGAATAAGGGTTTCGCTTTTTTGCCCGCATTGATTCGCTGCTATCTGGGGAAGCTCGGCTCTCTCCGGCAATAATCTCTTTTATTCCCCTCTTAAAGTTCCGGAACCCCGGAGGGGATTACACACCCAAAGACAAAGGGTTCCTCATTGACGTTCTTCAGCTGATGTTCTTCGTTGGGCGGAATAAAAACAACATGGCCGGCGGAGAGAGGAATCCAATTGTTTTTAAAATAAATCGCTCCTTGGCCGGAAGGAATTTTGCCTCGGATTGAGCGGGGTAGGTGTACGCAAAAGCTATAAGGAGGTTAAACATTATAAACGCAGAAACCGCTGACTGGGTTGAACGGAAAAAATGGGAAGAAGCCTTTCACCGTTTCGGCCATCCTTTCCCCACGGTAGTGATCGACCGGGTGGAAGAACTGGAGCGGGAAAAAAGAATCAAAGCAGTCAAGTGGGTCACGGCCGATGAGATCTACCTTTCCGGGCACTTTCCAGGCGAGCCTATCATGCCGGGAGTTCTTACCCTGGAAGGATTGCTTCAAAGCGCCCTTATCTTTTTGGGAGAATCGTTTACCCGTGGGAAAATACGCGTCTCCCTTGAAAAAGTAGAGCGCTTGAGATTCAAACGTGCTGTCCTCCCCGGTGACCGGCTGGATTTCCTGGTCAGTCTCACCGGCAAAGAAGGAAATCGCTGGAAGTTCAAAGGGAAAGCTCAAGTTGGCGCTGAAGTTGCGGCGGAGGCTGACGTGATCCTCAAGGTGGACGTACGGGAAGTGGGGTTCGAGTTATGATGGAAAACCGGGAAATTCAGAGCATCCTGCCCCACCGCTACCCCTTCCTTTTGGTGGATCGCATCCTCACTATCGAACCCGGGAAGAAAGCCACCGGAGTAAAAAATTTAACGGGCAACGAGTGGTTTTTTCAGGGCCATCATTTTTACCCGCCCTCCCTCCTGTTAGAATCGTTGGCCCAAGTGGGCGGGATTGTGTTGGGCAGCAAGGCCAAAATAGAGAATCCCCTCGTTCATTTCGTCGGCCTCTTCGTCGGGGCTTCTGAATTTCAATTTCGCCGCTGCCCGGTCCAGGGAGAACAGATTACCCTACAAGTCGAACTCACCCAAAGTCTGGCTTCGATTTACCGGTTCGCCGCCGAAGCCTTCGTGGGAGATGAGAAGGTAGCCGGCGGCCAAATTCTTTTGTCCTTCCTTAAGAACCCTTCCGGAGGGTCTGAAAGACCCTCGGCAGGGGGGTCGGGGTGAGACTCTTTCTCCTTTCCCTCCTTATGTATCTCTCTTTCCTGGTTCCTTTGACTTTCGGGCAAACCAAGGGGGAAGGAGAAGGCCGTATTCCCCAAGAACCTCTCTTTCATCCCCAAAAAATTTTAGTCGCCGGATTGAGTATAAATTTTGTTGAGGAAGGTAAAGGCCAGCCGATTCTCTTTCTCCACGGGCTGGGAGGGTCCTTAAAGGATTGGGCAGCCAACCTTTCTTTTTCCCCCGCTTTTTACCGGGCCATGGCCATCGACTTCCCAGGGTTTGGAGATTCCGATAAGCCGGAAACGGATTACTCCATCGACTGGCTCACCGCAATCGTGGGGAAATTTTTACAGGAACGGAAACTGGACCAGGCCATTGTCGTAGGGCACTCTATGGGAGGATTGGTAGCCCTCAACCTGGCGGCCCAACCCGGCTCACCGGTAAAAAACCTGGTGGTGACTGATGTCGTAGGAATCGGGGACAAAGCGGAATTTTTGAGCTATGCTTTGACGAAAAAAATCATGGGGCCGGAATCCCGCTTCGAATCGTTCGAAGGGCTCTTGCGGGAGGAATTTAAAGCGATGGTTGAGAATTTTATCAAGGGGCAAAAACCGAAAACTTCCAAAGAATTTTTCCAATCGGTTCCCAAAAACCCTCTCACCGGAAAGCCGCTCCTGCCCATGACCCCGGCGGTGCAGATGTCGGCCAGCATCATCGATTTCGACATCCGTCCCCAACTTGCCTCCATCCGGCAGCCCACCCTAATCCTCTGGGGGGCCAAAGATCCAATTGCTCCTCCGCAGGATGCCTCCTTCCTTAAAAGCAAGATTCCCCAGGCCACCTTGAAGATTCTGGAAAACTGCGGGCATTCCCCCATGCAGGAGCAACCCGAGCGCTTTAATCAGGAAGTGGAGAAATTCCTTCAGGCGGCCGAATCAGGCTCCTCCAGGTAATTGAAAAGCGGCTGGAGCCTTTCCCGCAGGTCTTGGGGAATGATGTAAAGCATGCGGCCGTCGAGGGTTAAGAGCACCTGAGTTTCTTCCCCGGAAGCCAACAGTTTTCCGTCCTTTTTGCGTAAAATTTGGAAGCGAAAGGTGAGAGCGGCCTTGGTCGGTTTGAGGACCGAAGTACGGATGAGAATCTCTTCCTCCATGCGGGCAGGTTCTTTGAAAAAACACTTTAAGTCCACGACCGGCGCGATATAGCCCATTTGGGTGAAGTCCTGGGGCAGGAGGTGAAATTTTTTCAGCAGGGCCATACGTCCGACTTCAAACCAGGCGATGTAATGGCCGTGCCACACTATTCCCCACGAATCCACCTCGTTAAAGCGGACTTTAATTTCGGTTTCGTCGTATTTCATGTTTCAGCTCTCAGCAATCAGCCATCAGCTAAAAACGCATGGCGCTATGCGCCATGCGTAGTTTCATTTGGTTGTTGATTTCTCTCTTACAAATTGGGCCAGGGTAATGACCGAACGGAATACCCGTTCTCCTACTTCTGAATCAGGGATGACTACGCCGTAACCTTTCTCCAGGGCTACGACCAGCTCCAGGGCGTCAATGGAATCCAAGCCCAAACCATCCCCGAACAGCT
>JAURYC010000120.1 GCA_030654105.1 Deltaproteobacteria bacterium | reverse complement strand
GAAATATCCATCACTACACCCATATCGTGTTCGATCAGTACGCAGGTCGTTTGCCAGCGTTCTTCTTCATTGATGTCTAAAATGAATCGCGCCATATCCTCGACTTCCTCTAAATTCAGGCCGGCCAGGGGCTCATCCAGTAGAAGAATTTTAGGATTGAGAGCCAAGGCCCTGGCCAGTTCGACTCGTTTTTGCAGCCCGTAGGGAAGCATGCCAACAATCTTATCCCGGATATGTTCAATCTCCAAAAGGTCGATGATCTCCTTTTCGATAAAGTCGCGGTGTTCGATCTCTTCACGTGCTGTCTTGCCAAAATAAACCGAACCACTCAACAAACCTGTTTTAAGATGAATATGGCGACCGAGCCGAATATTATCAAGCACCGTTGTACCTTTAAAAAGCTCGATCTTCTGGAAAGTCCGGGAGATGCCCATTTTGGCTCTTTGATAAGGTTTTAACTTGGTGATTTCTTTTTCTTCGAAATAGATTTTACCTTCTTGGGGGTGGTAAAGCCCATTGATGCAGTTCAAGAGGACTGTTTTCCCCGCACCATTGGGCCCAATGATGGAAAAGATCTCCCCTTTCCTGACTTCCAGGCTTACTCCCCGGAGTGCTTTCACTCCCCCGAAGGACATATGAAGGTCCTGGACTTGCAATTGAACTTCATCAGAAATAACCATTGTTCACATCTCCGTGAAGCTTCATTATTTATTAATACGGTAATCAAAAAGTTGAAATGGTCGGGGGGAAAGTGGACTCGTCACCTGTCCGCTTGGCCAAATCCCGATGGCGATCATTTGTTCAAAAATTCCCATCGGCTGCTAATATTTCCTCAAACTTAATAGATTTGTGGATATGACGGCAGAAGATAGAATCTATGTTTCAAGCCTTTTTTAGTAAACGACTTAAGTAATTTGCCATTAAGTATATTTCACTGCGAATTATCCTTAGGCAGATTCCTCACAACGATTATTTATTTTGTCGTTCACTTTAATAAAGCTTAAAAGTCGATCCATAAAGAATAGGAGGATTCTCCCGGAATAGTCGTCTATTTTCTTTCCAGTTGATAGGCAGGTTGTTTTTAGTTCTTCCAAACGAACACCTTCCCCGACCAAAAGATCAAGGCCTGGTTCATTTCTCATTTTGTTTTCCAGAAAGGAGTGGGCTACGAACGGAGTGAGTTTAAATTAATCCCCCCAAGAATGTCAATAAAAAAATGAAGGTCAGATGACCTTGTTCAGAGCATACTCGATGATCCCCTCCGCGCCTTTTCTCAATAACAAGGGGATGAGTTCCCGCACGACCTCTTCCCTGACCACGACTTCTACCGAGTACCAATCGCTTTGATACAAAGAAGCAATGGTCGGAGCATTGAGGCAGGGAAGGATCGCCACCACTTCCTTCAGGCGTTTCTGGGGAACGTTCATCTTCAAGCCAACCATCCGGTCTGCGCCCAGAGCGGCTTTGAGCAAAGTGCCAATCTGTTGAATTTTCTCTTTTTTCCATGGGTCCTGCCAGGATTCTTTGTTGGCAATCAGCCGAGGGGTGGATTGCATAAGTTCGTGGACGATGCGCAGGCCGTGAGCCCGGATGGTAGACCCTGTCTCGGTTACGTCCACGATGGCGTCCACCAACCCCTCCACAACCTTGGCTTCGGTGGTGCCCCAGGAGAATTCCACTTTGACATTGATTCCCCTTTCGCCAAAGTAGCGACGGGTAAAGGAAACAAGTTCAGTGGCCACCTTTTTGCCTTGCATGTCTTCCAGCCGCTTTATGGGTGAATCTTCCGTGACCACCAGGACCCACCGGGCTGGGCGCGGGCTTTCTTTGGAATAGATCAATTCCTGGACCTCTACCACATCGCTGCCGTTTTCTATCACCCAGTCCTTCCCTGTGATGGCCGCATCTAGGGCTCCCTCTTCTACGTAGCGGGCCATCTCCTGGGCACGGATCAGGGCGCAGGACAGCTGAGGGTCATCAACGGAGGGGAAATAATTCCGCGTGCTTACCTTGATCACCCATCCGGCCTTCTGGAAAAGATCGATGGTCGCTTTCTCCAGGCTACCCTTGGGAATACCAAACTTTAATATTTTATCCACCGTAAACCTCCTTGGGATCAAAGACGCGTTCGCCAACGGTTTCCGTCTCATTGTTCACGATCCGGCGGTAAAAGCAGGTACGGTACCCGGTATGGCAGGCTGCTCCGCCGACTTGCTCCACTTTCAGCAGGAGGGCGTCGTTATCGCAATCGATGTAGACCTCTTTGATGATTTGGACATGGCCCGAGGTTTCACCCTTGAGCCAGAGTTTCTTGCGCGAGCGGGACCAGAAACAGGCTTGGCCTGTCTCCTGCGTTTTGGCCCAACTCTCAGGGTTCATGTAAGCCACCATCAACACTTCGCCCGTCTCCCAGTCCTGGACGATGGCCGGGATCAACCCCTGTCCTCTGGCAAAATCAATTTCCAAGTCACTCATAAAAACTCCTTACAGCATAATACAAAAACCATTCACCGCGGAGCGCGCCGAGAACGCAGAGTTTTAAATATAATAAAAAACGGGGGAGTAAAGGCCATTCGTAAAAATTTTTTACCCGCCATTGTTTATTCTATCATGCTCTGCGCTCTTTGCGCTCTCTGCGGTGAAAAATATTTTTTTACGCCTGCCCCCGGTAAGCCTCAAGAGCCATGGCTATAGCCGCCATCTTCCGCCGGGGGTTAAAGATAGTCTCCAGCTTCTCTTGTAGGGACTTCTCCTTCTCGATGATACGCAGCATATCCTGAAAAAGTTCCCGCTCTTCCTCGATGAAATGGGTGGTCATCTCGCCCTTGATAAAAGAGGGGTTGCTGACTACCGCTTTAAGGAAAGGAATATTCGTGCGCACGCCGACGATGATGTATTCATAAAGCGCCCGCTTGGCTCTTTCAATGGTTTCCTGCCGGTCCCGGCCCCAGATGATCAGCTTCGAGATCATGGGATCGTAGAAAGGAGGGATGGTGTACCGGGTGTGCACACCGCTGTCCACCCGGATGCCGATGCCGCCCGGGGAGCGATAGCCCGCGAGCTTTCCCGGGCAGGGAGCAAAATTGTTCAAGGGATCTTCGGCGTTGATGCGGCACTCAATGGCCCAGCCGTTCAGGGTGATATCCTCCGGGTAGATGTCCAAAGGAAGACCGGCAGCGATCCTGATCTGCTCTTTCACCAGGTCCACGCCGGTAACAATCTCGGTGATGGCGTGCTCCACCTGGATGCGGGCGTTGACCTCGAGGAAATAAAATTGTCCTTCGGAGTAAATGAATTCGATGGTCCCGACGTTGGTGTAATTCAGGGCCCGGGCGGCAGCCACGGCCACCCGGCCCATTTCCTGGCGCAGGGCCCGGGTCATGATGGGGGAGGGAGTCTCCTCGAGAATTTTCTGATGGCGGCGCTGGATGGTGCATTCCCGCTCGCCCAGATGGAGGATATTCCCCTTCTCATCCGCCAGAACCTGAAACTCGATGTGCCTGGGTTTGGGAAGGTATTTCTCGATAAAGATTTCGTCATCGCCGAAAGCCTGGCGGGCCATGGTCTGGGAGGACTCCAGGGCGGAAAGTAATTCTTCTTCCCGCTCGATCACCTTCATGCCGATCCCCCCGCCGCCAAAGGCCGGCTTGATGATTACCGGATAACCGGTGGATTTGGAAAAACGGGTGGCATGGGCCAAATCCTTGATCTTACCCCGAGTTCCCGGAATCACCGGAAGCCCGGCCCGGGCCATGATCTGGCGGGTCATGATCTTATTCCCGGCCATCTCCAAGGTCCGGCTGGATGGACCGATGAACTTGATTCCCTCCTGTTCGCAGGCCACGGCAAAGTTCGGGTTCTCGGCCAGAAATCCGTAGCCCGGGTGGATGGCCTCGGCCTGGGCTTCCTTGGCAATGGCCATGATTCGGGGGATATTCAGGTAACTTTCCGATACCCGAGAGGGCCCCAGGTAATAAGACTCGTCGGCATAGTTGGCGAAGAGGGCTTCGCGGTCCACGTCCGAATAAACCGCCACGCTCTTAATGTCCAT
>JAURYC010000119.1 GCA_030654105.1 Deltaproteobacteria bacterium | reverse complement strand
CCGCCTGGGCCCAACAACTGCGGGAAAACTGGTCGCAGATAAAAATCTTGGGAAAAAGGGTCGACGTCAAGCGAGTCATTCCCCTGGGTGAAACTCTCAAGGTCGAAGTTACCACGCAGTTAGGGCAAATTTCTCCCCAGGACATTTCCGTGAGTATTTATTACGGACTCATTGATTCCAAGGCTGATTTCATAGACCGGGATACTGTTACCCTGCAGGATTTTGTCCAGGAAGGGCAACAGACGATTTTCCGGGGAGAGATCCCCTGTCTGAAAGTGGGGCGGTTTGGTTTTCGGGTGCGCGTCCTCCCCTCTCATCCCTTACTGGGGAATCCCTATTCCCTTGGGTTGATTTTGTGGGGATGAAAAAAACCGAAAGTTGCGGGGTACGGGTTACGAGTTTCGCGTTGGCGATTGAGAGAAGTCGCCTTTTTTACCTGCAACCCGAAACCGGAAACTATTAGCTCGAAAATCAACCATGAAATTTTTAATCCGAAGCTCACAACCAACAATTCTTCTTATAATCAGTCTCCTTTCGCCCCTGGCTTTCCCCGGTGACGCTTCAAGCCAAGAAAAGAATTTATTCCGTAAATCCCGAGTGATCATGGGAACGTCGGTGGAAATTGTTGTCTCCCGGACCCAGGCGGTAAAAGCTGAGGAAGCAATGGAAGCTGCGTTTCGGGAAGTACAACGCATTGACTTTCTTATGAGCAATTACCGGGAAGATAGCGAAATTTCCCGGGTCAACCGGGATGCCGGGAAAAAAGAAACCAAAGTTTCTCCGGAAATGTTAAGGATGATCGAGCGGGCTATCGAATTTTCCTCCCTTTCCGAGGGAGCTTTTGATATCACCATTGGCCCTGTTTTTCGGCTCTGGAATTTTCGGGAAGGAAAGTTTCCGGAAGAAAAAAATCTACGGGAAAATTTGAAGAAAGTAGGCTATCGCCAAATCAAAATTGACCGTAGCCGGTCTTCCATCTTTCTCCAAGAGGAGGGGATGGAAATCGACCTAGGAGCCATTGCCAAAGGATATGCTGTAGACAGTGCCTCTGCCGTCCTGAAGGAAAAGGGAATTGAAAATTTTCTCGTCAATGCCGGAGGAGACTTAAAAGTCAGCGGCTCAAAGGAGAAAGGGGTACCCTGGATTGTCGGAATCCAGCACCCCCGCCTGCCCTCCAAAATGGTCGCCAAGCTCAGTCCCCGGCAGGCGGGAGTGGCCACATCAGGGGATTATAAGAAATTTTTTATTGAAAGGGGGGAACGCTACCATCATCTCTTAAACCCCTCCACGGGAACTCCGGCGAGGGAATGCCAGAGTGTCACGGTCATGGCCCCCTCAGCGATGGCTGCGGATGCTCTGGCCACAGCTGTATTTGTCCTGGGGCCGAAAAAAGGCCTGGCGCTGGTCAAACGAATGAACGACGTCCACGCGATCATCGTGGATCGAGGAGGTAGCGTTCTGGTTTCTCCCCATTGGCCCGCAGGAGTCTTGTTACCGCCCTGACCGAATTCGGAATTCGGAGTGCGGACTGCGAAATTACATTTCTTTTCTTGGCTTTTTCATTCCAAAATCCGCATTCTCCATTCCGCATTTAAATGTGGTATACTTTTTTCATCACTCTTTAGGAGGAAAAACAGATGGATCCACTGCCACGTATATTTAAGATTCACCAGAAGATTGCATCCCCGCGGCTGGCTGATGTGCCAAAGGAAATGACTGCCCTCCTCGACCGCTTCGGCTTACCTGGAAAAATAAAGCCTGGAGAGCGCATCGCCCTCACGGCCGGCAGCCGGGGTATCCGTGATAAAGCGAAAATATTAAAGGTCATCGCTACACGCTTAAAAGCTCTGGGGGCCAAACCTTTTCTCGTACCCTGCATGGGCTCCCATGGCGGAGCTACTGCCGAAGGCCAGGTGGAGATGCTTAAACACCTGGGCATCACCGAGGAGTTCATCGGCGCCCCCATTGTTTCTTCCATGGAGGTAAAAGAAATCGGGCGGACGAAATTCGGAACGCCCGTGCTCATCGATGCCAATATCTGTGCGCAGGCGGATAAAATCATTGTGGTCAATCGCATCAAACCCCATACGGATTTTGACTTTGAAATCGAGAGTGGTCTCAACAAAATGATGGTTATTGGCATGGGCAAGCATAAAGGCGCGCTCATGGCCCATCGCCTGACCATCAAACATGGATTTTCTACGATGCTCCCCGAAGTTCAGCCGATTATCCTGAAGGCCCTTCCTTTCTTTTTCGGGGTGGGCATCATCGAGAATCAATATGACCAGACTGCTTCCCTCCATCTTTTGGAGCCCCAGAACTTCTGGGAAGGAGAAAAACCCCTGCTGAAAAAGGCCAAAGAAATCATGCCCCGCCTGCCTTTCAAGCAGATGGATATTTTGGTCGTGGATGAGATCGGGAAGAATATCAGCGGCGCCGGTATGGACCCCAACGTAACCGGGCGACTCTATTTCATAGGCAGCCCCCCGCTCAAAGAACCCAAGATAACCCGCATCTTCGTCCGAGACCTCACTCCCGAGACGGAAGGCAACGCCATCGGCATTGGCTTCGCGGAGTACACTACCACCCGCCTGGTGAAGAAAATTGACCCCGTTCCCACGGCGATCAACTCCATCACCGGCATGGGGCCGGAATGCGGCCGAATTCCCATTGCTTTCGATCAGGATCGCGAAGCTCTGCAGGCTGCTTTCGATAATTCTGGAGTGTTAGATGCCAAAGATTTGCGCCTGGTCTGGATCAAGAACACCCTGGAGATGGAATACCTCTGGGCTTCCGAGCCAATGTTCAATGAAGCTAAGGCCAACCCGCTTCTGGAAGTGATTTCAGGATTGCAGGATATCCCCTTTGACGCCGCAGGGAATATGGTGATGGCATGGCCAACCCGCTGGGCGGATTGAGAGGAAGGGTTTACCGCTGAGATCGCAGAGGAAATAAACAGGGCATGGAAAGAAAAACATCCATTAAATGAGGCTATAAAAGAGGTTGGGCTAAAAGTTCCTCAACTTTTTCTTTATCCGGTTTGACCAAGGCTGTTTTCTGTTGGAAATAAGTTACGAAACCGGGTTTGGCCCCTTTGGGGCGACGTAAGTTTTTAACCTCCGTATAATCCACGGCAAGGCGCGTCGAGTTTTTTCCCCGGCTATAATAAGCTGCAATCGTGGCTGCTTCCAGGATTGAAGCGAATCCCGGTTCCTTGGAGCCAACTTTTAGGAGAACGTGAGAACCGGGCATTCCCTGGGCATGAAACCAGAGGTCATTCCCTCGGGCAATCTTGCGCAGGAGATATTCATTTCCTCCGTTGTGTTTCCCACAGAAGATCTCCAGGCCTTCTGCCGACCGGAATCGGCGTACGGGAGAGGGGGCTTCTTTTTTCTCTTTGGTCATCCTTTGCTTTCTGGACACACTCAATATCCTTGCCTCTTCCAGTTCTTCTCGAACCGCCCCCAATTCTTCAGCATCTTCTGCCTCCTCCACCTGGAATAAGACGGAGTCCAGGTAGGCGATATCCCGTTCGGTCTCTTCCATCCGCTCGCGGGCAAATTCTAACCCGCGTTTGGCTTTCTTATATTTTTTAAAATAGCGCTGTACGTTTCCCGCCGGATCCATGGCTTCGTCCAGAGGGATGAGAATCGAACGGGGTGGGTCCTGCCGAAAATCCAGGGCTTCAATCTGGCGCATCCCTTTTTTAAGTTTGGGGTAATTGGCCAACAGGATTTCTCCGTAATCTTTAAGCACGAGTTCCTTCTCAAATTTTTCTCGATCCAGCAACAAGTTTTCCCGTCTTCTCTGCAGGCGGGATAGAAGCTGGCGCAGCTTTCTGGCCATGGCCTGCTTCTGGTCGGCCATCTGCCGGTGCAGGGTGGTTTCGAAGTAATAGGCATCGGCCGCTTGGTTCATCAAGGTCATATGTTCTTCCGCGGCCGGGCCGAGGCTCTTCATGGGAAAGGGGCATAAAACTTTTTTTTCTCCCAGCAGCCTGATGATCCGGGGCTCGAAAGCGCACCGGTCATAACGGTCGAAGAGGAAACAAAATTTTTCCCACATAGCGGAGGCCGTCCCGTCACTCAAGAATTCAATTTCGCGGGCCAGGAGGGGGCTGATTCCAGAAATTTTTTGGACCATGGCTTTCCAGCGCTCCCCTTGGGGAAAAGCAACGATCTCCTCCATCCTCTCTAAGGTTACTTCGGCCGGGGACCAACGATCAGAAGAACTTGGCGGGGAATAGATCAAGCCAGGGACCGCAGGCCGAGCTACCCCTTCCTCGCTTCTGCGGAAGTGGAGACAATCCAGAATTTTTTCTCCGTCGAGGAGTAAAACATTGCTCCCCTTGCCCACCAGCTCGGCGATCAGAACCAGGTCTCGGACCACCCCGGCGTCCATCATTTTCTTTAGACCTATACGAACGATCCGCTCATAAGAATCCTGGGATATACTTACCAATCTGGCCCCCATAATATGCTTGCGGAGATAAGTACAGAAACGAGGAGGAATCATGGGGTTGGCATATTTTTTCTCGGTCAGGTGCAGACGATGAAAGTCGGGGTGGGTGGATATAAGAAGCTGTTTTTCTTCTCCCTGGAGGCGCAGCCGGAAAAGAAGATCCGTGCGGTTCATCTGATAGATCTTGGTGACAAAGGCACCGATGATTTCCCTCTGTAACTCCTCTACGATGCCGTGAATGACGAAAAGGTCCATCTCTCCCCCGTTTTTCTGACTCCCCTGGATTTATTAAAACACAATTATCATGATTCGACAATCTCCAGCCAATTTAATTTTCCATTGTTCTTCCTTATTTTTTAGACTCTTTTCTTGCCGTGGATGAAACTTTACGATAACATCAGTTAATAAATTCGAAATCCGCAGCACGAAATTGGAAACAAAAATAAAGTTTGCATGCAGATTAAAAAAATTGCAGATTGAAAAACCTAAAATCTTTAATCTGAAAATTTCAATCTGAAATCTGAAATCTCAAATCTGTAATCAGAGAAGTTTCGAATTTCGATATTCGAATTTTTTTCGCATGGGACAAACAGAATTTTCCAAACAGAGACTATTTTATGGTTGGGTTATCGCCGGATTGGTATCTTTAAACCTGGCTATGGCTTATGGGGCGCAGTATTCTTTCGGCGTTCTCTTCCCTTCCCTGATTGAAGAATTTAAATGGAACCGTCAGAGTCTCTCCGGCGCCTTCTCTCTCTATACCTTCATGTATAGCATCCTGGGCGTGATCCTGGGAAGGTGGACCGACCGATTCGGCCCGCGAATCATCCTGATTTTGGGCAGCGCCTTTCTGGGAATGGGCATCGGGTTGATCAGCCAAGTGAACGCCCCATGGCATCTCTACGTTGTTTATGGCCTTCTGGCTTCCTGGGGAATGAGCGCCACTTATATCACGGCCAACCCGATCATCGTGAAATGGTTTATCGCCCAACGGGGTTTGGCTTTGGGGGTTGCTCAATCCGGCCTGGGAATTGGGATCATCATCATTCCCCCAATTACCGGCGCTTTAATTACCGCTCTTGGCTGGCGCCCTACCTGCGTCATTCTGGGTGCGGCCGTTTTTATCGTCTTGTGTACCACTTCTTTCTTTTTAATCGGACACCCCGAAAAGGTAGGCCTTTTGCCTGACGGCCGGCAGAAAACCTTGAGGGGTAAATCATCAAGCACTGCTCGTTCAGAAGAGATCTATGAAGCAATCTACCAAGAGGTCAACTGGTCGGCAGCGGAAGCAATTCATACTAAATCCTTCTGGGTTTTAACTGCCCTTTTTTTCTGTACCTGGCTTTTCGTTTTCCTTCCGCTGGTCCACTTGGTAATCTTCGCCATGGACATTGGCCTTTCCAGAGAATCGGCTCTGATAGCCCTGAGTATCCTCGGAGGTTCTTCCACCCTCGGCCGGTTGATTATGGGGTACATCTCTGATCGAATCGGGAGAAAGAAGGCTCTGGCTGTGAACCTCTGTTTGCAAGTCTTTTCCTGGTTTTGGATCATGGGCACGACGACAAGCTGGATGCTTCAAATATTCTCCGCTCTTTTCGGGTTTTCTTATGGGGGGGTTAGTGCCGTCTTTCCAGCTATTATTGGAGATTACTTCGGCCGGCTTAAAGCTGCTTCAGTCATCGGGGCCATTTTTACCCTTGCCGGGACCGCGGCAGCCATCGGCCCCTTAGTTGCAGGTGGCATTCATGACCTAACCCATAGCTACCGGCTGGCCTTCCTTTGCGGGGCCCTTACCAATCTTCTTGCCTTAACGCTCATGGCCTTCTCTAAGCCACCGGTTAAAAAATGATCCCCATCACTTCCCCTTAATCCCTTTTCTAATCCAGGCCCAGCAGTTTGGCCGGGTTTTTTCTGCACATTACCCCGATTTCTTCTTCGGTAAATCCTTTTTCCAGGAGCAACATGTAAAGAATCCTCAATCCTTCCACAGGAACAGGGTTGTGCATTTGGCCCAGGTCGCTGGATAATATGCACCGTTCCGGCCTGACTTTCTGGATGTTCTCCACCATTTCCTCGATAGTAATGGAATGCCAGGCCGGAGAAAGACTCGAATAGACATATTCCATGTAAGCGCCTTGATTGGCCCACTCGATCTGCTCATCGATAGTCCTTTTGACGAAGTCAAAATCCACGTGGGTGACCACAATTTTCTTCACGCCCGCTTTCCGAGCTTCGGCTATGAGCACCCTTACCTCCGAGCTGGACAGATGGCTTGTGGCCAGGATCACATTGGCTTCAGCGATCAACTTCAAGATCACAGGTACGCATGGGTCTAAGGTATTTCCCCCCGTGAAGAGGGAGATTCCGGTAACGCTCTCGTACTCCTTGCCCTTCCCAGCAGCCAATTTCATCGGCCCGTATTGCCCCAATTCTCCATAAAAGGCCTCATGGTTTTGGGCATCCACTGTGGGCATGAAAATGATCTTGGCCCCGGACTTTATGGCAACATCGACGGCAAAGGGGTTTAAGCCCCCGGCGCAATAGTTGAGTACTAAACTTCCAAAAACTTCGATGTCACTCACGACTTTCTTGGTCAAATAGGCCCGGCGGGATGTATCACAATGATGATCCTTGAGCACGATGGCCTTCATCCCTGCGTCCCGGGCTTGCTTGGCCGCTTCAAAATCATCGACCAATCTGTCAAACAAAGCCGGTCCCGTGTGGGTGTGCAAGTCACAGGCGCCTCTCAGAAGCTCAACATCCATGCGCACTTTCATGATCTGGTTCTCCTTTTCATTTATCTGTGGGTCCGCAATGCCCTGTTCCTCAGGTTTCTTGAGCCAGACCAGGGTATATTTTTCCCCAGTTTTCGCAGATGATGTTATCCAGGACCTTCTGGGGCACCTCGGCAAACCCGGCTTGTTTCAAGTACACATTCAAATTCAAGATTACATCCAGGCTGGTTTTGGGATGACCTCCCGTCCAGTCCGTGCCCCCCCAGGTTTCCGCCCAGTGGCGCATGATGGGGTAAAGGAGGTTGAAGTAAGGGTTCAGGACCACCGGTAGATATTTTGGGGTGGAGATGCGATCCAGACCAGCCAGCTGGGCCAGCCAGGAACAATCCATGAACACATTATCACGCTTTTGGGTCAGATGGATGGCATCCTCGTATTTATAATAGCCCATGTGGCAGATGATGATTTTTAGCCGGGGAAAGTCTATGGCCACGTCATCCACCCGGAGCACGTCGATGTACTTCAGGCGCAGATTCTTCGATTGAGTTGGGCCGGCATGGACCACGATGGGAATTCCCATCTCCTGAACCTTCGCAAAAAAAAAGGACAGGCCCGTTCGTCATTGATATAAAAGCTCTGTATGCCGGACTGAGCTTCCCCACGGCGATGGCACCAGTTACGAAAGATTGTTGGAGACTACACTGCACATCCCCACAATCGTCCCTTCCGATGCCCCAAATTCCCTCTTTTCTGTGGGAAATATCATTGACGGCGGCAAATTTGAGGGGTATAATCTGATCTCCGAAAAAGCCAATTCCTATCCCGACTCAGTTGGCCGCCATCTGCGGCAGCCAGAGAGCGATGTTCGGCCAGATCGAGATAATTGCAAGCATGGCGAACATGGCGAGCACGAACGGAAAAGCACCCCTGATCACGTCGTCGATGCGCCCGCTCTCCCGCAGGCCCTGCACCACATACAGATTGATGCCGACCGGCGGCGTGATCATCGCCGTCTCGGTCAAGATCACGAACAGTATGCCGTACCAGACGGGATCATAGCCCGCCTTGAACATGATCGGCGCGATGATCGGCACGGTCGCCACCGTCATCGAGAGGGTCTCCATGAACATGCCGAGGATGACGTAGAAGACAATCACGACGAAGAGCAGATGCCCCGGGGTCAGTCTCATACCCGTGATCATGTCGTTCACCTTGGCCATGAGGCCGATCGAACTCATCACGAAGTTGAGGAAGTAAGCCGCGATCAGGATCGCCATGATCATCGCGGTGGTGCGCATCGTGCCCTCGAACGCACGGAGCAGCATCTTCACGGAGAGAACCCGGCGCCAAGCGGCGATGCCGAGCGCGGCGATCACGCCGAGCGCGGCGGACTCGGTGGCCGTCGCCCAGCCCGCATAGATCGAGCCGATCACCGAGATGAAAATCACGATGGGAGGGATGAGGTCGGGCAGCGCCCGCACCCGCTGCCCCCACCTCGCCGACGTGCGCGTACCGCCCCACTCGGGCCGAATGAGGCAGCAGATCAGAACGGTCAGGCTGAACAGGGACGCCAGCAAGATTCCCGGGATGAAGCCGGCAAGGTACAGCTTGGGAATCGAGGTATTCGTCAGGACGCCGTACACGATCATGTTGATCGACGGCGGGATGAGAATGCCGAGTGTCCCGCCCGCGGCGATCGTGCCGAGGAACAATTGTTCCGAATAACCGCGCTTGCGGATCTCGCCCAGAGCCACCGTGCCGATCGTCGCGGCCGTGGCGACGCTGGAGCCCGAGGTGGCCGCAAACATCGCGCACGCAGCGATATTGGTGTGCATGAGGCCGCCGGGCAGCCAGGGCACCCACAGCACGAGCGAGTTGTACATGCGCTCGGCGATCCCCGAGCGCAGCAGGATTTCGCCCAGGAGCACGAAGAAGGGAATGGCGACGAGCAGAAAGTTGTTCGACGTCGCCCAGGAGATCTCGCCCATCGCCAGGCTGAGCGGCAGCTTGGAGTAGATCTCGCCCAACGCCAGGCCCAGCACCCCAAGCACGCCGGCCACCGGCACGGCCAAGGCGAGCAGCACGATGAGGATCAAAAGGGTTGTCCCGAGCATCAGCGCACCGCCTCGTCAGAGCCGCGCGCCTTCAGGATGCGGACTTCTTCCCCGACCTCTTCCGCGGCCGAGCGGGTGCTGATCACCCTGGCCGCCGCCCCGGCCTCGCCGCGCGCCATGAGTACGAGAGCGTGCACGAACAGCGCGCCCCCCACCGCGACGAGCATCGCCAGGCCGAAAACCCACACCGACTGCGGGATCACCGTCGGCGTGGCCAGAGCGGTATGGCTTCGCGAGGCCGACACCCAGGACTGCTCCACGACGCTCCAGCCGCGCCACGCGATCAGCCCGAAAAAGCCGATGAACAGCGCCAGTCCGACCAGATCGAGCCCCAGGCGCAGCCCCCGCGGAAAGAGTCCGTACAGCGAATCGATGCGGATGTGCGCGCGGTCCAGGAGTGCCGCCCCCAGCGACCAGGACGTACCGATCGCGAGCGCGTAGCCGGCGAGTTCATCGGCGCCGCCGATCGACGTCTCGAACAATTTACGCAACAGCACATCGATGCCGATCAGCACGGCAGCCAACAGCACCAGTGCGCCGCCGAACCAAAGGCTCATTCGGCTCAGCCGGTGCGCGAAGGTCATCACATGTTCCATCTTTCGCGCTCCCCTTGCATACCGCGGCGGCGGTCGTCATTTGACCGGAGCCTTCAAACCTAGCACCTTGCCCACGGTGTTGTTCCATTCGGTCGCGCACTCGGCGCCGCAGCGCTTCGCCCAGCCAGCGAGCACCGCGCCCTCGACCAGCTCCTTGTGCATTTGGGCCTCGGCCGGCTTCACCGGCACGATGGTCATGTTGGCCGGCTTGCCCAACGTGCAGGGCTGCTTGTTGGTGTTGCAGTTGTCGGCCTCGGTCATGGCCGTCTTTTGCGTCCTCCACATCTTGTCTTCGAAGGCCTTGAACTGCTCGAGCAGGAAGCGCTGCGTGCGCGGATCGAGCCGCTTCCAGCTGTTCAGGTTCACCGCGAGCACATTGATGCTCCAGCCGACCGACATCGGATAGAGCGACTTCGTCACCTCCGGCCAGCCTGCCGTGTTGCCCGAAAGGCTGCCCGTGACAGCGCAGTCCACCACGCCGTGCTTGAGGGCGGGGACCACCTCGGCAAAAGCCATACTCACGGCCGTCGCGCCGATGCCGCTCAGGAAGTCGCGCATGGTGGGGTTGAACACGCGGATCTTCTTGCCCTTGAGGTCATTCAGACCGCCGACTACGTCGCGGCACCAGAACACCTGCGGCGGATTGGCGCCGAAAACGAGCAGCTTGGCGTTCCAGTTCTTCGCCATCTGGCGGTCGAGCACGCCGCGGTAGGCTTCGCACGCGGCGCGCGCCTTCTCCGGGTCGAGCGTGAGGCCGGCCAGGTCGATACCCTCGAAACGCGGGTCGTCGCCCGCCATCTTGGAGATATCCATGCTGGCGAAGTCCATCACGCCGAGGCGCAGCAGACGCAGCATCGTCTTGTCGTCGATGCCCATATGGTCAAGCGGCGTGATGTCGGCGGTGATGGCGCCGTTCGATGCCTTGGGCAGCGTTTCGCGCCAGAACGGCAACTCGTCCTGGATCGACATAACAACTGTACTGTGATAGCCGATTACCTTGAAATGTGACCTCGGCAGGTCCTGCGCAAAGGCGCCGAATGAAACTGCCGAACTGAGCACGATTCCTATCAGCAAAATTATTGATAATCGAATTATTGATAAGAACCTGCTTTTCTGTGGGGGAGATATACAATGGGTTCCCTCGTTTGTCATCATGTCAGTCCCCTTTCTAATATTAATTTTTAACTTGATTGTATAGGAATTTCCTTTTTCAATTTTATTCTCGCCGCCGGCTATATCAAATTCGGCACTGAACTTGAAATGGTCAATAGTCAATGATTAATATTCAATGATCATTGCTAAGGACTAATTGAACATTGTTATATTTGAAAAAATAAACGAATTTTTCAAGCGCATACAGGTTTAAAAAGAACATTTCAGCTTAAAAACCTACCGTTTCCCTTCAAACTTCCATGAATATCACCTCCTTTAAGAGACCTTTGGTGGGTTCTCGGCAATAATGTACCCCCCCCAAAAAAAAAGTCAAGAGTTTTTTCAGAGTTTTTTTCAAAATTTTAAAAAAATCTTTTCAAGATTCATCTCCAGATCCTTCATGCAGGAAAACCGTTATCTTTAATCCAAATTTGCCTCTTTTGTAACCTACAATTACGAGAACGAAAACGGTTAAGATGTTTCTTGTAAATCAACTCTGCAGCCTCCTCAAAGGAAAGCTTCTTTTTTGGCATGACGATCTTCAAAATCTCTACTGAATCTTTTAAGGTGAGCATTGGAGCCTTGGGAGCAAGTTTTCGTTTGAGGCGAAGCAAAAATAACATAGCCAGAAGCACCATTGCAGTGTGATGATGCCATCCCCTCCAGCCTGTAACCTGGTATTCATCAAGCCCTGCCAACCCTTTGGCATCTTGTAAAGAACGCTCTACAAAATAGCGTCTGCTCTGCCACTCTGCCAGAGTTTCAATGGGAGTAAAATCTTTATACGATTAAAGTTTGTAAAAGTTCGCGTCGGTATACCACTATGGTGGTATGCTATCAAGATTAAAAATAGGGGCAAAGTGTTTGCTCTTGACAGGGGCCTTTTAATGCCTGGCACCCATTCGTCTCAAATTGAGGTCCCCGCGCAAAAACCATCCCGAACGGCTTCGGCGATTCCGTGCGGTTCTTTGGCGTCTCCGATAACCAGGGCTTTTATTCCAGATTTTTTAAGCGCCTCCACCGGAAAATCGACTGATTCCGTTCCCAAGGCGATAACAACGGTATCCGCCCTTACGCGAAATGTATGATTATTTTTTAAATTCTCTCCGATTATCTCCGATCCGGTCACTTCTTTTATCAGAAAATGGGTTAACAACTTTACCCCAAAATCCTGTAGCTTTCCGATAAGCATTTGTCGAAAACTGGGTTCGAGGTCAAAAGCGATGGCATCCCGCATTTCTACAATGGTGATGTCTTGGGCCAGTCCTTTTTGACAGATATACTCGGTGACTTCCGCAGCAACAAAGCCTCCCCCCAGGACCACGACCGGCTCAGTCAATTTCGCAATACCATCGGAAAGAATTTTCCAGGCTGGGATGCGGACCATATTAGGATCAATGGGGAAAGAGGATGGCTGGATTTGCCGGCCTCCCGTGGCCACGATGACCACATCTGGATTTTGTTGGAGCACAAACTCCGGGGTAACCTCTTGATGGAGATGGATTGCTACCCCTGACTTTTTCACTTGGCGGATTAAATATTCCGCAAAAGTATTGATCTCTTCTTTATGAGGGGGCAGACTGGCCAACAAAATCTGCCCGCCCAATTGATGGCTTTTTTCATACAGGGCGACCCGATGATTTCTTTTCGCCAGCCAGGTTGCCGCTTCCATGCCCGCGATTCCCCCGCCGACGACCATGACCTTTCGTGGTTCTACAGCCCGGTGGATACTTTTAAACTCTATCTCCCGCCCGGTAATAGGGTTTATGGCGCAATGGACATGCTTGATGGCCCGCATGCGTTTCCCGTGGCAATAGTTGCAGGCAATGCATTGGCGGATGTCTTCCGTTTTCCCCTCGGCGATTTTTTGAGGGAAATAAGGATCGGCGAGCATTTGCCTACCTAAATCGACCAGGTCGGCTTTTTTACCGGCAATCACGTCTCGGGCGAGATAAGGATCATTGATGCGCCCGGCAACACTCAAGGGTATTTTGATTTTATTCTTGATCTGCGCTGCCAATTCCACCCGGCAGCCCCTAGGCACATACATGGGCATGATCATTTGAAAGTAAGATTTATTATCCCCGAGAGAGAGATCATGGGCTACGATGCCCACCCCTCCACCGATAGAAATCACATCGGCCCCGGCTTGTTCGGCGAGGGAAGCTGTAAACATGGCATCCTCGATAGTAATGCCGCCAGGCAAAAAATCATCCCCATTCATCCGGAAGAATATGGGAAAATCTTCCCCTACGGCACGCCGCACGGAATGGATGACCTCCACCGCCAGTTTGGCTCTCTTTTCCCTGTTCCCCCCGTATTTATCCCTGCGATGATTGGTTAAGGGGGAGAGAAATGAACTAATCAAGTATCCGTGAGCTCCATGTATCATGACCCCGTCGAATCCAGCCCTCTTCACCCGGTCGGCAGCCTTCCCAAAGGCTTCGATCAATTCCTGAATCTTGGCTTTGGTGAGGTCATCGGGGCCGGGGAGATTACCCCGGATTCCGGTTTGATTAATCTGGGCAACAGCCACAGCACCGTTTTCTTTGATGCTGTTGGCAAGGTATTCCAACTCCGTAATAAATCGATCATGGAAAATTCCCAGCCGATGAAAAAGCATCTGGTCGTCAACATCCATAGCCTCAGTTATGATTGTCCCCACTCCTCCCTTGGCCCTTTCGATGTGGTAGTCCACTAAGCGCTGGGTTACTTCACCATGGCTATCGGCAAAGCAAGTTACCATGGGCGCCATGATCATTCTGTTTTTTAAGGTCAATTTGCGCATCCCCCTGCCGATGGTCAAGGGTTGAAAAAGAACAGAAAAATCATTATCCATTTGAATGACTCCCTGCGAAATATGTTTATCTTGAAGCGACATTAAACCCCTTACCGGCAGGCCGCAGAAAGGAGGGGTTGATTTTTATCGACTCATAAATACTGAGGTAAGACTTTGACTTTGTACTGGGATTTGATCATCCTCTTTAAAAAAGGATCTTCCATTTCTATCTCATAGGAGTCCCCATAGACCAAGCCGCTGGTAGTGGCGATGGTCCCAGAAAAGAGGACAAACCCCTTTCCTCTTATCTCGCCAATATTGGGCATTTTCTCCAACAGTTCTTCCGGTCCGAGAATGGATGCCAGGGAAGCCTCCTGATAGAGGGACCTTTGGCCATCTTTATGAACCCAGCAGCGCAGGATCAATTTGTCCCAATGGTCCTTTATATCGGGATAAGGCCAGCATTCCGGGGCTAACCACTTGGCATACATCTGCTTGGATCCAGGGATGGACTTTGTTTCTACGTCCCGGTCGGTATGGTCACTACCGACTGTAACCCAGATCTGCTCTCCCTTACCGAGAAGGACGTATTCAACCTCACCTGAAGATTGGGAGCTTACCACGCTGATCTCATCGTCTGTGGTCAACAGATAGGTGGAGAAATTCATATAGATGGGAATACGTTCAGGTCCTGGGATTCCCAAAGTGGCGAGTTCTTCTATGTGCGCCTGAAGGGCCGTTGGATCTCTTCCCACCCAGCCGCTGCAAACCAAGTGATCGGCAGTAAAAACCAGATCTTGGGAACCCTGTCTCAAGTTGATTTTCATAAAAAGCTTCTTCGGAGTAATCATATTTTCTTTTCCCCTTTCTTCACGCTTCGAGGAGAGGACGTTTGTTTTTCCATGGCGTGTGGATCTCATACGCATGAGCCACTTTCAGGACGGTCTCCTCGCAAAATGGTTTTGACGCAATCTGGAGTCCAATAGGCATCCTCGAAGATGAGAAACCACAGCAAATCGAAAGGCTGGGGATACCCACCAAATTATAGATTCGGGTTAGGCGAGTTAGGGCAGCGGGAACGGCCTCCGTCGCTTTTCCGAAAGATACGCTTCCCTGCCCAATTTGGGGGGCGGTGATCGGAAGCTGGGGAGTGATTAAAGCGTCCACCTTCCTGAAGGCCGCCAAGAAATTTTCCTGAATTCTTCTACGGATGCGCTGGGCCTTAAGATACAGAGTGGCCGGAATCGTCGCTCCCTGATTCAATCGGGCGCGGACGTCATCTCCCAAATCACCAGAACGGGTGAGATGCCACTTCTCCAAAGAAGCTGCCGCTTCGGAAAAGAGGATAATGGAAGCGGCAATGGCGGCCTCCTCCAGATGGGGGATGGAGATGCTTTCCACTTTTGCTCCCAGCTGTTTAAAATCTTCGATGGCCTTCTTGACCGTTGCCCAAACTTCCGGGTCTATTCGGTTGAAGAAATAACTGGTGGGCACCCCCAGGCGAACCCCTTCGAGGTCACCGGCCAGAGCTTGAGCGTAATTGGGAACGGGAACTTGGGGAGTTGCAGGATCCCGGGGATCATGACCGGCCAAAACATTCATAGCCAAGGCAAGATCCTCAACGCTTTTGGCCATCGGACCGGGATGGTCCAGAGACCAGCAGAGAGGATATACCCCATACCGGCTAATCCGCCCAAAAGTCGGCTTGAGGCCAGTAATACCACAAAGAGCGGAAGGGATCCGAATAGACCCACCGGTATCTGTTCCCAGCGTAAGCAGGGCGAAAGAAGAAGCCAAAGCTGCGGCTGACCCACCGCTGGACCCACCGCTGACTCTCTGCCGGTCCCAAGGGTTGTGAACCGGGCCATAATGGGGGTTGACGGAAGTCGTCCCAAAAGCGAATTCATGCATGTTCAGTTTGCCCAGGAGAATGGCTCCGGCAGAGGAAAGCCTTTCGATTACGGCGGCATCATATTTGGGGACAAAATCAGCCAGGATCTTGGAGCCGCAGGTGTTACGAATTCCCTTGGTGAAGAAGAGATCTTTGACTGCGAAGGGGATCCCGTGCATAGGGCCGATATAGCGCCCTTTAAGGATTTCTTTCTCCGCCCGGCGAGCTTCCGTCAGAGCCTGTTTGGGCAAAACGGTGATGAAGGCATTGATTTTTTTGTCGTAAGTTTGTATCCGTTCTAAGTAAGCCTGGATTATCTCCACTGGAGATATTTCTTTTTTAACGATGGCTTTTGCCAGAGTTGAGATAGTCCACATTTGAGGTTCGAATGGCGTCATCTTTTCCCCTCCTCGGCAAAGAAGAGGATCGCTGGCTCAGCTTCCAAAGGGTCCAGGAGGCCAAGCTGTTCAGACTGTTCATTTAAGATCTTCACCGCAGCCTGAAGAGCTTCTCTTTCTTTTGAGTTCAACTTGATCCTGGAAATCTCCAGCATGAATTTTTCTGTTCTACTTCCCTCTGCTTTTTTCATCCTAGGTTCTCCATTCAGAACATTATTAAAATCCTCTTCCCTATCTTGTTGCTCATGCGAGAAAAAAATAAATCCTCCAGATACCCGACTTTCGCCACTTTGACATATTTATATCATAACTTTATGTGATTCGCCATTGCCAAGGATATTTATTTTGATGATCTCGTAAAAAGTCCTTTTTGACCCATTTTCGTCATTCCCGCGAAAGGGGGAATCCAGTTAATTCAAGCAGTTCTGTCCGCCTTAGGCGGACTGCTTTCGCAGGAGTGACGGCCTTTCTGACTTTTTACGAGTCCATCTATTTTGGGAGTTGAAAATGCTTAAACAAATCGAAAAACTCTTGGATAAAATCTCCTTTTACGGAGCATATGGGGGAGTCATTTCTTTGGTCTTGATGTGTATGATCATGGGTTATGAAATGATCGCCAGAAAATTTTTTGGCCGACCCACGGGATTTGCCGATGAAATCGCCGCTTATTTGCTCGTTGTCCTTTTCTTTTTAGGGGTGTGGTTCACCTTTAATCAGAGGGGGCATATTTCAGTAAAAGTCCTATTAAGCCGTTTATCCAGTCCTACGCAGCGGAAGCTGGAAATTTTCACCGACGCGGTCTCTATGGTTTTTTTAATAGTGATTACCAGGGAAGGTTTCCTTCTCTTTAGGGAATCCTATAAGTACGATTCCAAATCCATGTCCATCCTGGAAACTCTTCTTTTCCTGCCCCAGGTCTTTGTGGTGGTGGGACTTTTTCTTTTTCTGGCCTGTTTCTCTTCCATATGATAAATTTGTTTAAAAAAAGTAGGCCATCGGTCGGGGACCATGCACGGCCGGCTGATTCCTTGTTTCATTACGATCCGGGATTCGGCCTGCCTTCGACCAAGGATCTCCGATAGTCTCTCCCATCATCATAAATAGGGATGGCGGGGATTTGACATATTCTTCGATATCTGATATGCAAAAAGAAACCGATCGGGATTTTTGGGGGCCACGGGACAATTCTGGCGTTTGATTTTATGATTTATAGCCTCCATGAATAATGATCAGGGAACGGTGAAAAAAGAAGAACTAACAGCCGATCGGTGGGCGATGGTCAGCGAACGGGGGAAGCAAACATTAGTATTCTATATTTCTAATGGAGAAAGGGAGGCAAGATGGACCGAGAGAAACTAAGAAATATGCATCCCAGAGAGATTCGCCAGCTCATCCGGGAAGGTAAATGGAACAACCACACTGCAGGACTGGCCCCCGGTTATGCTCAGGCTAACCTGGCCATTCTTCCCCAAAAGCTGGCCTTCGACTTCCTGCTCTTCTGCCAGAGGAACCCCAAACCCTGCCCGGTTTTGGAAGTCGCCGAACCGGGCGACCCGATTCTCAGAAAGATGGCCAAAGGAGCGGACATACGCACAGATATTCCCCGCTATCGCATTTATCAAAAAGGAAAATATGGCGCCGAACTGGAGGATATAAAAAAATACTGGCGCAAGGACTTAGTCGCCTTTCTCATCGGCTGTAGCTACACTTTTGAATCCGCGCTGATCCATGCCAATATACCGCTGAAGCATATCCAGGATGGCAAAAATGTCTCCGTTTACATCACCAATATTCTTTGTGAACCTGCCGGAATTTTTTCCGGGCCCATGGTGGTCTCCATGAGGCCGATTCCTCAAGAGCTGGTCGTCCGGGCTGTCCAGGTTACTTCCCGGTTTCCAGCCACTCATGGTGCTCCCGTTCATATCGGGGATCCCAAAAAGATTGGCGTCTCTGACCTGAGGAAGGTAGACTGGGGAGATGAACCCCGGATGGAAAAAGGGGATGTGCCCGTGTTCTGGGCGTGCGGAGTCACCCCCCAGGCTGTAGCCATGGAAGCCAAACCCGAATTGATGATCACCCACTCAGCCGGGCATATGTTCATCTCGGATGTACGCGACGAAGAACTCGCCGCGCTTTGAAAATTTGAACATTGACCACTGTTTACTGTTCATTCTTCCCCAATTCATTCTTCCCCAATTCAGCCAAGAGGATACCGCTTAGGATCAATCCCGCTCCCATCCAGCCCCACACGCCCATGCGCTCACCCAGCCACCACCAGGCGAACAGAGCCGCGAGGACTGGCTCTATGGACAGGATGATAGCGGTCCGGGTTGGAGTGGTTCGGCTTTGAGCCTAAGTCTGGCCCAAGTAGGCTAAAAGCGTGCAGGCTACTGCCAGGTAAAGGGCCGCTCCATAAACGCTGGTGGGGAGGATCAGATTCAGCTTTCCTGATAAGCTGACCCACACGAAACTTCCCGCGCAGGCGGCCATGAGTTGCAGAAAGGTCAGCCAGAAGGAAACCATTGTATCAATGGCATCCCCCGCGGATCAATCAGAATAGATAATAGCCGACCAAAGCCTTCATCAGCGGATCTGTTTCACTTCATATCTTGATTCATAATTCAAGGCCTGACACTTCGCCCTTTATTATTTTATTGACAGCTTACTTTATTTTCCTTACCCTATGAGTAAGGAAAAATATCCCTACTGGAGGGAGTCATGCTGACGGCAAAAGTTACTTCGAAAGGGCAGATAACCATCCCCAAAAAAGTTAGGGACAAACTTGGAATTCAGAGCGGGGAAAGATTTGCTTTTGAAGAAATCAACGGACGATTTTTCATTAATAAATCTCCCAGAAAATCTCCTTTCGATAAATGGGTGGGGGCGCTCAAACTACGTAAAATCCAAAAAACGGACACTATCATTAGCGCCCTGAGGGGAACGTGATAGCGGCAATTGATACGAATGTTTTACTGGATATACTCATTCCCGATGAAACATATTTACCTAGTTCAAAAAAGGTGCTGGATGAGTATTTTGGAAGCGGGCAGTTGATTATCAGTGAGATTGTGTATGCTGAACTTGCCTCTCAGTTCCCTTCTCATAAAGAGCTGATGGACTTCTTTGCGGATACCCATATCCGACTTATTCATTCAAATGAAAAAACTCTCCATCTCGCCGGTGAACGATGGAAATTGTACGTAAAAAAACGAAAACTTCAATTACAATGTCCGCAATGTGGACATGAACAAGCCGTCATTTGTCCGGAGTGTCACTACCCAATAGCCATCAGGAATCGTATACTTGGCGATTTTATCATAGGTGCTCATGCCCTTGTGAATGCTGATCTTCTTCTTTCCAGGGATCGAGGATTTTACAGGACATATTTCAAAGATTTGGGATTGGGTGAATCAGTCAGAAATTAACCTCATCGATTTCCGGCAATTTGATAAGGAAATCAAACCAATTATTATCAGTAACGCCGACCAAAGCCTTCATCAACGGATCTGTTTCACTTCATATCTTGATTCACAATTCAAGGCCTGACACCTCGCTCTCTAAATCTTTTTCTTGATCGATCTTCAAAATGTAAAATAGGACAGTCTTCTCCAACATTTTCATACGGACTCTCAACTTCTTCCTGAAATCATCGGTTGACGGATCCAGAGAAAAGGGTAGGTTTCAAGCGGTAAGAAATGGGTAAGGTTTTGATATACTTTTTATATCGAACAACTGTCCGAAGTGCGGAGATTGGCACGAAATGCTCGGTTTTATGGGTTAAAGACCACCCCCAACATATAGTGTTTCCCTAATAGGGTTCTGTGAGAGCCTGGGGGTGAAATCCCCCCGGGCTACTCGACTCAGTAGTCCCTGCCTACTCTGACATTGCCTGCTTGTATAGGAATTTCCTTTTTTATCCTTCCCCCGCCCCCCCCGCCCTCTCCCCCGTTTGCGGGGGAGAGGGGAAGGGTGAGGGGGCTTAACTTGAAAAAAAACAGTTAGGATCATCGAGTTCTCAAATACGGGGGAATCTCCTCTTCCTGTTTACTCTGATAACGGCAGCGCAGAAGATGTCTTTCAGCTTCGGTCACATGATCATTTGATCGGTGGAGCGGACCTTGCAGAAGATATCCTCCATCTCCTCGCAGGCCATCTGATGAAATTTCTCTTCCACCGTAGCACAACAGTTCTCTAATAACACAACTTCATATCCGCGGTCGTAAGCATCGCGAATAAAGGTTTCGATACAGTAGTTGGTATTGACCCCCGACACCAGCAACTTCTTAATTCCCATATACCGCAGCACCTGGTCGATCGGAGTGGAGGTGAAAGCGCTGGTAGAAAGTTTGTTCAGGACGATCTCGTCGCCGACTGGCTTCAGTTCCTCGAGGATCTCCGCTTCCTTTCTGCGCAGCACCTCTCACTTTCCTTCTCCTCTCTGCAGGGGGGCGTACTTTCCAAGTTATTTTGAATAAAGGGGGGAATATTCACAATTCCCTATGCGAATTATAATTTTCGGCGCTATCCATGGATCCTTCCTTGAGAGAATTCTGGGGAAACCATACTCAATTGTGGGCTGACTTTCGGCGTGCCTCCCTATACATTAAACTTGGTAGCCAGGTTGCCAGCCCTGGAAAAAGGATCATCAGGGTCACTGTAAGCACATACATGAACATAAAGGGAACGGAACCTATGATTACATCTCCCCTCGTCACGCCGGGGATCATCCCGCGCAAAATAAAGACAGGTCATTGCAGCTCTCGTTTTCTTTCATAGGATAGGTCAGAAACAGGAAAATAGCCAAGTCGAAAAGTACTTGTTGCAACTCATCTTTTTCTCCTCGAAAAGCTATCAAAAAAAAATTAAAAAAAATCTTGAATAAAATTTGACGGTGGTTTAATATTCTGAGCCAGACTATCTGAATGTCAGACCAATAAATGGAGGCTTAAAATTGAATAAATACCTCGATCGTTTTAATCTCACGGGCAGGATAGCAGTGGTAACGGGAGCGAGCGAAGGGATTGGCCGCGAATTGGCGTTGGGTTTAGCCGGGGCGGGTGCGGATGCCATCGTCTGCAGCCGCCGCGAACAAAAGTTGATGGAAGTGAAGGCCGAGATAGAAAATCTTGGACGAAGAGGGGAAGTGTTCGTCCTGGATGTGAGTAAGATAAGCAGCATTGAAGAACTGGGGAATTTTATTCTGGATCGTTTCGGCAAGGTAGACATTCTCGTCAACAATGCAGCCTATACAGTTACCAAACCGGCATGGCTGGTGACGGAAAACGAATGGGACTTGATGCTGGATACTAGTTTGAAAGGAACTTTTTTCTGCTGTCAAATTATCGGGGCTCTCATGCGCAATCAGAACTACGGCAAAATAATCAATTTAAGCTCTACTTTCAGCCGCAGTATTATTCATGGCCGTTCTGTCTACGGGGCCCTCAAGGCCGGGGTATCACACCTCACGGAAGCCCTGGCAATGGAATGGGCTCCCCATGGGATTAGAGTGAATGCCCTTGCCCCCACTGCTGTACGCACCCCTAGCCGGGAAGAACTTCTAAAAGGTGAAGTTTTAAAAATGGTTCTTAGCCGCATTCCTTTAGGGCGTCTGGCAACCCCTGATGACCTGATCGGGGCTACTATCTATTTGGCCAGCGCAGCCTCTGATTTTGTTACTGGCCAAACATTATTCGTAGATGGAGGCTGGGTTGCCGCGAGATAACTTTCCGGAACTAATTCGAATGGATAATTTCCGGCCTATAAAAAAAACCACAATTTCCGGGGAAATTATAGATCAGATCGTTGCTATGGTCCGAATGGGCAGGCTGAAAGCAGGGGAAAAGCTGCCATCGGAGAGGGAACTGGGCAAATTTTTTAACGTGGGACGGAGTTCAATCCGTGAAGCTCTGAAGGCCTTAGAAACCATTGGCATTACCCAGAGAGCTAAAAAGGGAACAATTGTCTGTGCATCCCGGCATAGTTATAATTCTTTTTTCTGGTTTAATTTGAGGGATCTCTGGGGGGTCAATATTGTAGATATAATCCCTGCCTACCGATTGTTAAAAAGAGGGGATGCCCAAAAGAGAGATGATTTAATGGCGCGAGCCTTCAATGCCGGAATAAAAATTGTAGATGGAAGATAAGAAAGCAGATGATTTTTGCCCAGATCGGCGGATTCCCCTTCTCTTATTAATAGGGACTGTTCCGAAAAAAACTTGTAAGGATCAAGGATAATTTTGTTCCTTTCCAGAAAAAGGAATATCGGAGGAGGCCTATATCTAGTGTCCTGAGTCAAATATTCGTTGAACAAATCCTGCTCTCCCGCAGGCCATTTTGGCTTAGCTCAACCGGAGCCGGCCCGAGGGCCGGGGCACTTCGCTAGGCATCATA